>JALUWC010000059.1 GCA_027019885.1 Geoglobus sp. | reverse complement strand
GGATGATCTGAAGAGGATACTCAGAGAAATCCATTCTGTTGAAGGGGTTATAAAGACCGGAACCCATTTTGTTGCATCTGTTGTTAAGGAAGAGAGGAGGCTTTTGGTGAATTACAATGAGGAAGACCTCAAAAAGCTATTCTGTGAGAGGTGAATTAAAACCTGAGGAGAGGTTTTTTAAGGCTGTGAAGCAGCTAAAAGTAGACAGACTACCTGTTCTATCCGCAAATTCTGCCGTTACTGCAGAAATAATGGAAAAATTGCAGATATTTATGAAAGATGCCTACTCTGACTCAAAAAAGATGGCAGAGCTTGCATCAACCGCATACACAATTCTCGGATTTGAGGCGGTGGGTGTGCCCTTCTGCCAGACTGTTGAAGCAGAGGTTTTTGGTCTGGATGTGGACTGGGGGAAGAAAAAGACAACCATCCCGACAATATCCTACAGGGGAGATGTGGCTCCGGAGGGAATAGATGTTCCTGAAAATTTTCTGGAGAGGGGAAGAGTCCCCATGGTTCTGGATGCGATAGAGATTCTGGCCGAGAGGTTTGATGATGTTCCGGTTTTTGGCAGAGTAATTGGGCCATTTTCCTTGGCATCACACATAGCAAACATGGAGAAAATACTCAGAATGTCCATAAAAAAACCGAAGCTTGTTGTCGAACTCACAGAGATGTGCATAGACGTTATCGCAGAATATGCCAACGCCATGCTTGAACGCGGAGCTGATGCCATTGTAATTGAAAACATGTTTGCATCGGCTGATGTAATTGGAGCAAAGGGGTATGCGACATTTGCAAAACCCTTTGATAGGGAGCTGATTGGAAAGATCAGGGGAACCACAATTCTGCACATATGCGGCGACTGCACGAGCATAATAGAGGATATGGTTGAAACAGGTGCGTCATGTCTGAGCATAGACTCAAAGACAGATGCAAAACATGCGGTTGAGGTCTCAAGGGGCAAGGCAGCCATAATGGGGAATGTGGATACCGTTTACACTCTCCCCTTTGGCTCGGAAAAGGATGTCAGGAACGAAGTCCTCAGATCAGTGGAGGCGGGAGTTGATATAGTTGCTCCTGGATGTGCGATATCTCCGCTGACACCGATAGGGAATGTGAGGGTGATGGTTGAAACTGTGAGAAGCATCGGTTCAGAGCGGTAAAAATCATATACTGTCTTAACCCCAAAGAGTAGTATGGAAGATGAAAGGCTCGTTTTCGTTCTGAGTAAGGGTCTCAACTATCCCGACATTGCCAGAACGACACTTATGCTTGCAGCACTCAGCGCAAAGCTTGGAATTAAGACAACTCTCTTTTGCTTTCAGGATGGAGCAGAAATTATGGTTAGGGGTGCCCTTGATAATGAAGAAATCCTGCCGGGAGTTCCGACGGTAAGGCAGAGGCTCAATGAAGCCATAGAGGCAGGAGTTGAAATACTTGTGTGCTCTCAGACCTTGGTGGTGAGAAACATAAGAGAAGAGGACCTCATTGAGCATGCCAAGCCATCAGGAGCAGCCACGCTCATCTTCCTTGCAAAGGAGGCAGAGAACGTGATATGCATAGGGTAATGGAGATTAAAAATTTAAATGAATTGAAGGATCAAACGGTTCTTCTCATTTCCAGCTTCACCTCTAAATTCACAGGATTTTTCAGTGTGTTTCCAACGGGAGATGTTTTCACAACATCCTCATGAAGCTTCTCCAGAACCTCTCTGCTTACAGGCTTCTTCGTTTTCAGAAAAACCCTCGCTCTTATGTTTGTGAATCCCGGTGAAACCTTTTCTGGAGGTTCAAGTCCGAGAAATCCGGGCAAATCAATATCCCCCTCGACCTCCACCTCAACCTTGTCGATATGTATTCCTCTAACGGCAGCGTTCGTTCCACCAAGATCGGCTGGCTCATCCATTCTGGTTGTGGACTCTATTATTTTCACCTCTTCCTTAAATCCTCCCTTCCACTTTGCACTTGCTCTCCAGAGAGTTTTTCCAAGCTCCGGATTCTCCTTTACAAGAGCAACGACATTTTTGAGATAATCTACATCCAAACCGTTTATTTTCTCCATGCTATCCACCTATTGCAGTTTTCAAGAAAAGGATTTACCCGAAAAATTACGATGTTTTCTCTCTGGCTGAATTGATGAATGCCTGAATATTCTCCAAGGGCACGGTTGGCGGTATGTCGCATCCAGGACAGAGAACAAAACCACCGCCATGAGCGGCATCCTCAATGCATTTTGCAGACACCTCCTCAACATACTCAGGACTTCCCTCGTTCATCACTGAAACCGGATCAACATTCCCGGCTATGCATATAACTCCCTGCAGCTCCTTCTTGGCACTGGCAAGGTTTACCTTGTGGTCCAAGCTGAAACATCCTGCTCTGGTTTCAGCTATTTCTCTGAGCTTGTCGCTCGTATCTCCGCATATATGCAGGAATGTCTCAACACCCCTCTTCTTCATCGAGCCGATCAGATCTTTCAAAGCTGGAAGAGCAAACTCAAGGAAGTGCTTTCTCGATATAAGGTCTCCACTTGCAGTAGGATCGGCAATGCTAATTGCATCCATGCCTGCATCTTTGACGAGGGGTTCGTAGAATGCCATGATCAGGTCTTTGGCAAACTCAACAACTCTGGCAGCAAATTCCCTGTTCTTGTAAACATCTCTCATGAGCTGCTCCACGCCTCGAAGATTTCCCGCCTTTGTAAACGGCCCCCATGATGTCGTTCCTACTAAGTACCTGTCTCCAATCTCATTGTATACGATTTCAGATGCCTTCCATATTGTTTGCAGAGCCTCGTTCTCATATATCTCCTCTATTTCCAGTGCATCAAGATCTTCAGGACTGTTTATTATTGGCCCCTCAAGATCGGGAGCACCTATGTGCCTTACCTTTATCCTGCCTCCTATTGCGGCAGCCAGAAAGTTGTTGTATCCTGAACCAGGATAAACCATGTCTGACTGTAGAATTTCGGCTGTTTTTATAATGAGTTCAGCATACTCCTTTGGCTTTCCGATGAAATACATAAAATCCTTGCCTGAGTTCTTTATTGTCCACATTCCTCCACCAAAAATTACGGCAGGCACCCTTTCAGGAGTTCCGAGATTGAAAGCTTCAAGAAGAATATCCTTTGGTCTCAAGCATCATCACCTCTAAAAAATAAAATTAAACTTAAAAATTAGCCTCTGAACTCTGGAGGCTTAAGATACTCCCAGTCCTCACCTTTTCTGTATTTCTGTGCTATTTCAAGAGTTTTTGCAGCATATTCAAATGCATACGGAATTCCCGGGTTGTTCGGATAGAAGCCCGCTCCTATGAAACCTACCGCAACAGCTTCGAGAATCTCCTCATCTGTGGCTCCAGCTTCAACTGCAGCGATAACGTGGACTATGCATCTTGGAGAGGCTGTCGCAACACCTATGGCGGTGAACATAAGCTCCTTTATCTTCCTTTCAAGAGCCCCATCTCCCCAGATCTCATCATAAAAATCGGCAAATTTCTTTGCAGCCTCTGGCCATACCTCACATATCGGCTTCAGAAACCTTGGCATCAGTTTCATCTTCTCCCTAACATACTCTTCGCACTCATTCCCCATACTACCATCCTCCGTATCCATTTGTAATTTTTAATCAACATATTTAAGCTTTTCTCCCAAAGACTTGAACTAAAATTATATTTTGTCTGCTAATTTGGTAAAATTGTTGGATGTTGTCCAAAAAAGATAGAAAGAAGTTATAAAAACTATAAAATCAAGGTTAAAAATAAAAAATCTTTAATTAAATTTTGAATAAAAATAACATCAAATGCACTCGGCAACCAGGTCTATCACACCAACGACCCTGTAGTTCATTCCGTAGTGCTTTTTCAAATCCTTGAGCTGTGTCTTGCAGTTTTCGCATATTGTTGAAACAAGTGTCGCTCCCGTACTTTTTATCTGCTCTGTCTTGATTTTTCCAGATTTCAATCTGACCTCGGCCAATTCAGGAACTGCAACAAGACCTCCTCCGCCCCCACAGCAGAAGTTCAGTTCTCTGCTTGGTTTCATCTCTCTGAAATCGTCAGAAATCTG
>JALUWC010000058.1 GCA_027019885.1 Geoglobus sp. | reverse complement strand
ATATTCTTTAATAACTGCCATCTGTAGTCTGTTTGGCAGACTACGAGCGGTATCTGCATTCCCACACCCCGGAGGAGGCATATGCCTCCTCCTACATAAGTTTTACGGTTTTTGATGAATTTGTTTCATTTACAAAGGTGTTTTGTAATGTCTCTTTTTGTGGGAGGGTCAGATTGTCTGTTGTTTGTGGATTGGATGCGTTGGAGATGAGATTGAGTTGGAGGTTGTGTAAGCACCCTAATATTATAGACAAAGACAAGTTCATCGACTCTCTTAAGTATATCGTAAAAATAGAGGACTTTGAGAGGCATTTTGGAAAGAAGGCTGTGTTTGTGAAGAGATTAAAAGCGACAATTAAAGAAATTAAAAGTAAACTGAGCTAAAACAGAGTCGTAAACTTCACTCCAGAATGTTTTTGATGAAGCTATTAACCTATTATTCTTTGTGCATCATCTTTCATCATTTCCCATGTTGAGATGTCCACGCCTTCTGGTGCTTCGGTGAATTCCATGACTTGCTTAATCAGATATATCCCTCTTTCTGTCAGTAGATTATAGGTATGCTCATCTACCCCTTTGAGGAATCTTACTGAACCCGTTTTAAGAGCCATTATTATCCTAGCAGCTTCCTTCTGAAATTCCTTGATTTGCTGTATATCAAAACCTTCTATCTGTAACTCCTCATCTGTGGCCATAGCAAGCACTCTCAAATCTTCTATTCCCTCCGCGTATAGCTTTTTAGCCATCTTTTCATCGATTCCTTCAATTTTCAACAATGATTGCCAGTAACTATTCTCACTCTTTCCAAACAATGCATTACGTAACCTTATTCGAAACTCTCTGCTGAATGGGTTTCTTGGAACTACTGACGGAGGGGGTCCATATAATCTTCCAACCAGTGGATCTTCTCGTGTACAGTTCCTCTTATATACAGCAATCGCTGTTACGATGTCTGTACCTTCAATCTCATAAAATGAATTAGATTCTCTTGTTACCCCTTTTTCGACAATCTGTTGAGTATCTTCTCGTATCTTAAACTGGAATTGAAGCTGACCATAGATGGCATTCTCTGCATCGAAATAATCCAAACCCACATCCAAACAAAGTACAAGGATCACAGGCATTTTTGGATCGACTTTACCCTCCTTTAATTGACCTTCAAATAATTTATCAAGCAAAACTTTTTTGACTTTTTCACCAGGAGTCGAGACTACTACCCCATGTGCAACCTTAAATTCAGTTTTCTCTTTAACAACTCTAATTTCAATCAAAGCCTCATGTCCATTGAATTTAATCTTTGCATCAAATTTCTTCGGTCTGAACTCCGGAAGATCTGGCTCGATCTCAATTTCAAAATAAGGGGCTAACCTCGCAAATACTTCTGCTTCAGCAAGAATTGATTCTGCATTATCGATATCATGTAGTTTTCGCTTAGGAATTTTTAAACCATGTTCATCCAACGTTTTGAATACTTGCTCCCAGTATTTCTGTTCCATTGCCAAACGTGCAAGAGAGTCATATTGTAACGCTATTTGCAATTTTTTATATTCGTCTTTTTCTGATTCCAACTCTTTAAGCAATTCATCCAACTTATCATAATCTACTTTTTCACCATAGATGAACACCAGAGGATGCGGACGTTTAGATTTAGCACTTTTAACCAGAAAATTTGCACCAATGGCCTTGCTTAAATAGGGATGATTCTTTAGATTTTCTTGTAAAACGTCTATATCAATTTTGATAGATGGATAGAGTAGTTTTTTGATAAGATATAGAGCTTTGATTGTATTTTCTTTGTGTTCTGCTCCTTCATGAGGGTCATTTCCAAGAGTTACACTATTGGTTTCCTCTTCATAGTTTAAACCTTCCTTATCTGCAAATTCTTTTACAATAGCTATGGCTTCATCTCGAGTCGAAGATGGTTGGTAATTCACAAATCCGGATAAAATTTTACCCAGTGAGCGGAGTACTACAACTCTCTTTCGTTCATCATCTTTCCATTTTTTACACCATTCTAGCCAGTCCTCCTTTGATGGAAAGATGTCTTCTAATATGCTCTCGCCGATATAAATCATTGTGGGATTTCCATTGTCGATCTCCTCCTCAAGCATTTGAATTACCGACGAGTAATCTGTGCTCTGTATGGTGCACATCAATATATCTCCTGCAAGCGGTACTCTACCGTCACAGAGTCTTTCACGCAACCGTTCAACTACAAAATCCCTGTCCTCCTCATAAATTTGAGCGAGCGCATCATCAATTATTTCATTTTCAGGGGTTTCGGCCTCAATTATTTGAACCGCTGTCTTAAGCAAAGAAACAGGAAATTCTTTTCTGTATAATACTCTACGGACATACGTAACTGCAGCAGGATAGCCACGACGTTCAATTTCTTTCTCTAATACAGGAAAAACTGAATCTCTGTCAATAAGAAAGGCGTTCACAAGACACTGAATGAGAAGGTCTGTGTTATCCTGATCAATATTTTCAGCAACTTCTATGAGGTTTTTAATAAAGAATTTAGCAGCTTCTGTATTATTTGTGATTAGGAAATCAAAAATTGCAGCTAAGGAATGCCTTTGCAGGAACGAATCATTGGATTTTAAACGGGAGATAGTCTCTTTATCAACAATACCTTTACCCAACAATGGAGATATTAAAATACCAGAACATACACCTGTCCCAATTCTGAGATCAATCATTTTCCTCGTAAGAGCAAGAGTCTTTTCTTTTTGATTTAGTGCAATAACTTTGATTGGTTCAACAATCTTTCCAAACGCCAAATCAAATGATGTATTTTCAATTAGGGTGCATAGCAATTTAACAAAGGTTTCATCATCGGAGTAAAGTCTACTAACAATAAACTTAATTGCAGGTGCATAGAAAAAAGGATCGTCTTCAATAATATGCTCAAATAATTCAAGCAAATCTTTATCCGATTTCTCATCAAGATACTCTTGGATTTTTCTCTTATCTCTGGAAAGACACAAATTTTTAAGCGTATTCATGCTTCCTTTGTCAATTTAAACTTATATAAGTGATGCGGACACGTATTCAATTACCAAGAATTAATGAAATTTACTGGAGGAAAAATCGTGAAGGATAGCGTAGTAAAATACGACGAATGTCACATCGCACAGAACAGGTGCTATGTATCTGATGCACCAGCATGTCCTTTAGGATATATTTTGCGATAATAGATACGATCAATTTCAGGCTTACGTGTGATGTATGCATGAGAATTGCGAATATAGTCCAAAATCAAGGTCAAGTTCGCATTCATTTAGAATCAAAGCACGAAACAATGTGTACCTCAGGATAAATCCAAAAATTTCACTATCTGCATCTCGATTTGATGAATATGATACTTCTTAAGCAAACGCATCTGTGAAATGTTATGTAAATGGAAATATCGTATTGAATTTCTCTAAAGAAGTAATCAATGGTGGGAGCGGTTCCTACAATCCATATATAGACCTGCAAATCTCAGCTGGTGATGAAATAAAATGCGATTATACTACTTATGTATACGGTAAGACAACAGCTTGTCCGGGAATACTCACAAATGAGATGTGCCGGTATTCTGACTTTGCACAGACAGGGACAAATAAAAATAAACAACCGGACACAAAATATAAACTAGGTGAAGAAACCTAGAAGAAAGAGCGTGGTAGATGAACTTCTCGGAGCTTTTGAAGGCGCGGTTCCTGAAGGCGAAACAAGCACGGAATACCTGAAAAAGCTGAGGGAAAGCGGTTATGGAAAGCTCTCATAACTTTTCTTTAGGTTGTTATTCTTGTAACTACCATCAACTTTTTAAGGGTTGTTGCACTTACGTGCCATTTCAGCAATAAAGGTGACAAAACTTTAAATACTTTAACGTGCCATATAATTTAAAAGGTGACGTGATGTACTTAGAGAACTTTCACTCCCAGTTAGCGAAGAGATGGCAGGGAAGCTTGTTCAGGGTTAGCGATGCCTGTCGAATAAACAGGAGAGCCAAGGAATACCTGCACAGATTATCGAAAGAGGGATACCTGAAAAGAATTTACTGGGGATGGTACTTCATTCCGGCTGAA
>JALUWC010000057.1 GCA_027019885.1 Geoglobus sp. | reverse complement strand
AACCCATCCATTATTGCCTCAAGAGCTTTTATTTCATCAACCTCAGTAACAATCACATGTGCTCCAAGCCCTTTCGCTCTCATTGCTATGCCCCTCCCGCACCATCCGTAACCAGCGACAACAACTTTCTTTCCTGCGATCAGCACGTTTGTGGCCCTGAAAATTCCATCCCATGTTGACTGCCCCGTTCCATATCTGTTATCAAACAGATATTTTGTGTAGGCGTCGTTCACAGCTATAACGGGAAATGTAAGAACGCCATCTTTTTCCATCGCCTTCAGCCTGTTAACACCTGTTGTTGTCTCCTCACTTGCACCAAGAATTCTATCTGCAATCACCTTTCTCTTTTCATGAATGAGATGGATCAGATCGGCTCCATCATCAATGATTATGTCTGGCTCGAAGTCAATGACCCTGTTCAAGGCCAGATAATACTCTTCTTTCCCAATACCTCTTCTTGCGTAACATTCAACTCCTTCTTTTCTGAGAACCTCCGCAACATCATCCTGTGTTGTCAGAGGGTTACAGCCTGTAATTGCAACTTCAGCTCCTCCGGCAATTAAAGTTCTGACAAGAACGGCAGTTTTTGCCTCAACATGCAAAGCCATACCAATTCTCAAGCCATTGAGTGGTTTTTCATTCTCAAATCTGTCTCTTATTTTTGCAAGAACTCTCATGTTTCTCTCTGCCCATTCGATTTTTGCTGAGCCGTCCATATCAAATCTTAGATTGTGGTGAATATTTAAAGCTTCCACAGGATTTGTAGACAGTAATCACAAACATCTACACTAAAATTTCTCAGAATCGAAAGAAATTTAGTTATTGTAGATCTGTTGATTATCTGGAGAGACGCTCCTCAGGAGAATAAGGGAGTTGAAGTACAGGGGGTAGAGATAGTCAAACAGATTACAGGCGAAATCCCGAGAAACGATCCTGAACACATCCAGTGGTGTTACTTTCAATATTTGATTTTTCGAAGGAAGATAAATAATGCAGTGATAGTCCTTTCTCCTCTCAGTTTAGTGTATCTGGGAGTTGGCAGGAATATGTCTCCAAACATTCTCTTCTGATACTGCCCTCAAAGGTTTGTCATCTCACTTTTTTATTTTTTGAGATGCTGTTCGGTCTGGATGTTGGAGTATATCCAATTTTGGTTGATAAAAATATTTAAGTATGATACAATATATCAACTAATATGCCCCTGACTCAAATCCTCTTCGTGGGCCACACAAAGGAAAGGCTGGTTGAATCCATTCGAGCTCTGAGGGAGCTTCCAGTCACCAGGATCATCCTTGCCGTCGGAAAGCCTGACACAAGCGGGGAAAGAATAGCGAAGAGAATTGCAGAGGAGCTGAAAAATGAGCTGAAGACTGTTTTCGAGGTTGATGTTGTGGAGATAGATAAGATGAACGTGATGAATGCAGTTATTGAGCTCGTCAACCTGATCGAGAAAGAGAAGGAGAAAGGCAGCGAAGTAATCCTGAACGTTTCGGGCTCCCTCAGAACCTTCGCCATAGCGGCCTACATTGCCGCATGCATCACTGCTTCGAGGATATTCTCATCCATACCGAGATACGATGAGGAAGAGAGGGAAGCTGGCATAGAAGAGATTGTCGAGATTCCTGTTCTGCCTGTGGAGTTCCCCGGGAAAGAGCAGCTCGAAATAATTTCCGCAATAGACGGTGGAGTTTCATCGCTGGACGAGCTGGTTACAAGGCTCAATCCTGACATCGAGAAGGGCTCGAAGGAGTTCAGGAGCGAGAGGAGCAGGCTCAGTCACCATCTGGCGAAGCTTGAGAAGGCCGGATTTGTAAGGAGGAGAAAGGTGGGAAGGCAGGTCAGGATTGAGCTGACTGAGCTTGGAGAGGCTATTGTAAGGGCTTCCTCAGCAAAGAGTTGAGAGGAGTATGAATGTGGGAATAAAAAATTGAATAAGGTTAGGAGGTGAGATATCATTACGGATATGAAGTGTAGAAATTGTGGTGCAATCTTCGATTTGGATCTCGCAGTCCTGCAGGAGACAGAAATTCCGTGTCCATGCGGTTGTGAATCGAAACTCGACGTCCTTCTTTGCCCCTACTGTCTTTCTGATGACCTCACAATCAATGAGAGTTCGGCAAGCTGAGTTGCCTGAAATCTTCGCTGCGTCATTTTTTAATCTTTTAATCCTTGGTTTTTTCAAATTAATTGAACAAAAAGTTTAAGTATTATTAATGCAATCAACTATTGGTGAGACTGATGGGTCGGAAGAGGATGAACAAACGGTCATTCAACAGGAAGAATATTGAGGATGTTCCAAACATCCCCGGCGTTTACGAGTTCATAGATGCTGATGGAGATACTGTTTACGCTGGCAAGTCCAACCGCTTGAGAGACAGGCTCTACGACCACCTTGGAGAGTTCAGGGATGCCAGATTTTTCAGAGTTCGCTTCATGCCTCCGAAGGCTGCAGAGAAGGTTGAGGACAGGATTATAAGGATGAAGAAACCGAAACACAACATCAGGAAGTGGTAACGTGGATGCCAATGCTGTCAACCAGCTGTTAGTTCTCCTGTTCATTCTGGTATTCGCCATCCTACTCTACATAATTTCCCGCCAGAGAAGGGCAGAAAGCAGCATTGCCGAAGTAAGCAGGAAGGTTGAAGAGTTCAACCAGAACGTTCCTGCTTGGGTTGAGGGAGCTGTCGCAAAGACATTTCAAAGTTCTTCCAACATATTTGAGAGCATATTTTCCTCAGCGATTACAAAAAATGTTGAGGTGATAAAGGGTGCATTTTCAACATCTCTCAAGGAGCTGGGTATACAGGAAGATGTTGGGATTCTGAAGGTAGCTTCAACCGATCTCAAGGGACTGACAAATGACCTGAAATCCATGTTCCAGGTCAAGCACGCCAGAGCAAAATTCGGAGAACTTCAGCTCGAAACAATACTGAAAGACGTTTTCCCTTTTAATCGACTCCAGTTCCAGAAGAACATCGGGATTGGAATCCCGGATGCATGCATTCTGGTTGAAGATAACAGGTATCTTTGTATTGACTCGAAGTTTCCCTTGGAGAACTTCAAAAGATACAATGAGGCTGAAAGCGGCGATGAGAAGAAGAAGCTCTGGGACGCATTTTTAAATGATGTTAGAAAGCACGTTGAGGAAATCAGGAGTAAATACGTTGGGAGAGAAAACACACTCGACTTCGCATTCATGTTCGTGCCATCCGATGCGATATTCTATCACCTGGTTTCCGAATCTCCAGAGATTGCTGTTGAAGCTTCGAAGGCTGGAGTTATCCTGGCGTCTCCTTCGGTGCTTCCTGCCTATCTTTCTCTCATATCTGCCAGAATAAAGGCGGAGGAGATTTCCAGGAGGGCTGACGAAATTCAGAGGAAGATCGAGGTGCTCGGCAACTACATCAGCGATGTGGATTCGAAATTCGAAACGCTATCCAGACACGTCAGCAACGCCTACAACAACCTGCCAAAAGTTCAGCAGTCCATGGCCAGTCTGAAGGGATAGTATTCCACAATTGCCAAACTCGAGGAGGCAGAGGAATGAAAGTCGCAGTTTATGAGGGGGCAACAACCATAGGCGGCAACAAGATCTACGTCGAAGAAAACGGCAGAGGAGTTTTTCTTGACTTCGGCATGAACTTCGGCAAATACAACCGGTACTTCGCCGAGTTTTTGACAGAGAGGAGCATAAGGGGAATTCACGATTTGATCCACCTGAATCTCATACCGAGGCTGAACATCTATCGAAAAGATCTGATTCCGTCTGACCTCGACGTCTCAGCGCATCCGAAGCCTGACGTTCAGGCTGTCCTGCTCAGCCATGCCCATCTTGACCATTGCGGCAACATAGCTCTGCTCGACGATAGAATTCCGGTCGTGGTATCTCCCGTCTCAGTTGCAATCCTGAAGGCCATGAGAGATGTCAGCTCTTCTGGCATAGGCTCTGAGATTGCGTACTTCACCGTCAGGGAGCCCGCAGATGATGATAGGGTGGTGAAATCTACTCCAACTAAAGTTCCCTACATAGGAAGGGATTTTGTCTGCACCGATAAGGTGAGCGACAGCCTATTCGACTTTGTATGCAACAGGCC
>JALUWC010000056.1 GCA_027019885.1 Geoglobus sp. | reverse complement strand
TGTTGTTTCGAGCATTAGCGGTGATGTGAGAGGGCGGGATGTTGTTATTGCAGACGACATAATTGCAACCGGTGCAACGGTGATTCAGTCTGCAAAGAAGCTGAAATCGATGGGTGCAGAAAAAGTTTATGTTGCAGCAACCCATGCACTGTTTAACAGAGGAGTTTACGCCGAAATTTTGAAATCCGGGGTTGAGGAGGTCATCTCCACAGATACTGTCCTCAGTTTTGTATCAAGAGTGAGTGTTGCAGATTTGCTGGCTGATAGCACATAGCCCCATTATTTCCTGTGGAGACGATAAATAAAAATCACCAAGAGTTTTTGCTGGTTGTACGAAATTTACTTCATCTTTTCAAGCACTATCGCTGGACAGACCCTCTTAACTCCATCAATCTTTCCTACAATTCCAGATATTATCTTTGTAAGTTCATCCCCATCCTTCGCCCATATCTCAACCATGAGCATGTGGTCACCGCTTGTTATGTAGACATTCTTTGCAAAATCAAACTCCATCACTTTTTTGGCAACATCAAGGAACTTATCGGGCTCGGTATCAATTCCAGTCAGCGAGACGCTGTGGTATCCAAGCATTGAGGGGTTGATTACTGTTGTGTATCCCCTTATCACCCCTCTTTCCTCAAGATTTTTAAGCCTCTTTCTGACAGCAGCTTCAGTTATGCCGAGCTTCTTTGCTATCTTTGTCAGAGGAGTTCGAGCATCCTCTGTCAGCATGTTGATGATCGTCCAGTCCTTATCATCCATGTCCCTGTTTCTTTATTGGATAGTATAAAATCTTTTCCCAGAAATACAGATATTCGAAAAATTTTTTATGACTTTTTTCCCATATTGTTGTGGTGAAAAAATGGGCGAGATGACGAAAAGATTTTTGGGTGAGGCGTTCGCAGGAGAGAGTCAGGCCCACATGAGGTACCTGATTTTTGCAAACAGAGCAAGAGAAGAAGGTTTTGAGAATGTTGCGAGGCTTTTTGAGGCAATAGCATTTGCGGAGCTTGTTCACGCAAGAAATCACTTTGAAGCTCTTGGAAATCTGGCCGAGACAAAAGACAATCTTCAGGTGGCCATAAACGGTGAGAACTGGGAGGTCAACGAGATGTATCCTGCATATAACGCAGTTGCCGAAATGCAGAATGAATCGAAGGCAAAGAGAAGCATACACTACGCTCTTGAAGCTGAGAAAATTCACTCTGCCCTCTATACAAAAGCAAAACAGGCTGTCGAGGAAGGGAAAGATTTTGAGATCGGTACCATTTACATTTGCAGTATATGCGGATATACAACTGATTCCGGGGTTGAAAGATGCCCTGTATGCGGGGCAGGCTTTGAAAAGTTCAAAAAGTTCTGATATCATCCACTACTGTTTTATACAATTTTTTAAATTCAGAGACGTATGCTGTACCTCATCCTCCTTAGCACAGTGATTGTTAGCTTGGTATCGCTTATTGGGATATTTGCTCTGAGTGTCAGGAGAGAGAGTCTCTGGTTGCTGATATTCATACTTATCAGCTTTGCAGCCGGAGTTCTGCTTGGCACCTCGTTCTTTCGCCTTCTCCCTGAATCATCGTTTCAGCTTGGCTTGGATGAAGCCGTGAAGTATTTCATTGTTGGATTTACATCATTTTACCTGCTTGAGAGAATTATTAGATGGAGACATTGCCAAGAAATAGAATGTAAAGTTCATCCAGTTTCTAAACTCACTCTTATTGGTGCCAGTTTTCACAACTTCATCGATGGTATAACGATTGCCATAACCTACGTAACAGATATCAATCTTGGCATCATAACAACTCTGGCGATTATCGCACACGAAATCCCACATGAACTCGGGGATTTTGGGATTCTTGTTTTTGGGGGGTATACAGTAAGGAAGGCCCTTCTGTATAACTTTCTCACGGCATTAACCGCAATCTTAGGATCTTTACTTGGTTACTTTTTGGTTGCAAAAAATATTCTTCCGTACATAATCGCATTTGCCGGAGGAAATTTCACATATATAGCGACGAGTGATTTGATACCTGAGCTGCACAAGGAAACAGATCTCGGAAGATCGCTGATCAGCTTTCTCGTTTTTGTCTCAGGTCTGATTCTGGTATACCTCCTTGGTGCTTTAATCTGACGGTTCTGTTCTCTTCTTTGCTATCATTATTTCCGTTGACTTTATTATGGCATACACCTCATCCCCCTCTTTTAAATCCATCTCCCTTATTGCCTCAGATGTTATGAGGGATTTCAGGATTGCAGGAGTGTCTATCTCTATCTCAACCTTCCCCGCAACTCCTTCAACGCTCACTTTTTTGATTTTCCCACTTATCCTGTTTCTCGCAGAGAGTTTTATTCCGAGAAGGCCCCACTCATCCTCAAATGACTTTCCCTTATCCACCATGAACTCCTCAAGTCTTCGGAACTCGCCAAGCAGCCCTCTACCAAAATCGGTGAGCTCAGTCTTCCCCCCTTCTTTTCCACCCCTCACTGTCCTGACGACCTTCCTTCCTGTGATCTCCTCAATTTTTCTTATATATCCCCAGACATACCTGTAGGACATTCCAAGAGCTCTGGAAGCGTAGGATATGGAGCCATATCTATCTATGGCCTCAAGTATTTCTTTTCCGCCTTTTCCAAGCACATGCACTCCACCCTTCTCAAGCCACACCCTGAGTTTCAGATCAAGCTCGTTACTTTCTGTCACTGAAAGTGAGTTTGTGTTATGTACTTGATAAAGGTTGTCTCATCTGCCAGTTCAGATTACAGAACGATCTTTCCTGAGGAAGCAAGCATGTTGGAATCAATGAGTTCTCCCTTCAGCGAGAGCTCCTCTGCCATTTTTATAGCTCTCTCCAGCTCAGACACGATTCTATCTCTGTCATCTGGCAGCCTTCCTGAAACCCCCATGTAAAAGACCCCGTACCTGTTCCAGAGATAGTTCGAAACATGATCAGAAAAGAGGAGAGTTTCGCATTCAATGCTCTCAACAAGAAGTTTGACCTCCTTAAGCCTTGAAATTGGATCAGCTGGAGAGTATGTGCCTTTCCTCATTCTGTGCCAGAGAATCGTGTTTGGTATGACTGTTACAGTCCTCAATCTGACAAAGTCCGGCCTGATTTCGTTTATTGCCTCTGCACTGTTCAAAGCATGTTCTCCCCACCTTTCTGTGATTCCAGAAAGGATGTAAAGCGAAACTTCAAATCCAGCTTTTTTTGCTTTTCTACCGCCTTCAACAGCCTCTTCAAAGCTTATACCCTTCTTTATCATCTCAAGAGTCTGGTTATCCCCCGATTCAAGGCCAAAATGAAGTCTCGTCAGTCCTGAGTTCCTTACCCTCTTAAGATCATTCAGGTTCATCGAGCATGCGGTTTTCAGCCTGGCATAGCTTGTTATTCTCTCAGGATTCAGTTTTTCAACAGCGAATTCTGTTATTTCTGCAATATCCGGATGTACAAGATTGTCTGAATCCCCAAAGAACACGGTTTTTGAGTTTGAAAACTCTGATGCAATCTCTATATCCCTCTTCACATCCTCTGTAGCTCTGACTGCAAATTTTTCGGTCTTATACATTCCGCAGAATGCACACCTGTTCCATGGACACCCCTTGGTAACCCTTATAAGGGTGCTCTTCGCTTCACTCGGTGGTCTGTAGGGTGGTAGATCGAGCATTGATAATAGTTTGCTCGATGGGTTTTTAAGAATGTGGCAGGTTTTAACTTAAAAGTGCAGCCCAATAAACGGAGAGAGTTAGGTTTGAATGGAATCTGTCTTTTCCCGAAATATTTAAAAACCATTTATCGAACATGTGTTCGATGAAGGTGCTGGAGTCTGCTGCGGTAATTCTGGCAATGCTTGTGCCGTTTGTTGCAATAAAAACTACCAACCTTTCCACATACATCTACTGGACTGCTGTAGTGGCGATATACCTCGGCTACATAGCCTACAGGAGGTGGGAGGTTGAATAGCTTTGCCATTGCAATTGTCATTTATGCGATTGCAGGAACCGCCATAGCGCTCTTCGCGAGAAAATTTGGTTTCAGGAGCGATGAGGACTACTACATAGCCGGCAGAAACGTTAGCGGGTTTGTATCTGCC
>JALUWC010000055.1 GCA_027019885.1 Geoglobus sp. | reverse complement strand
TTCTCAGAAGGTGACATCCTCCACAGGCTAAAGCCTGTGGCTTCCTAGAATTGAGAGAGCTTAGCCTGATGGATTTTCTCCTGCCTCTGAACATAACTCCTCGTCGTTTCAAGATCAACATCTCCAACGCTCCTGTAAAATTTTCCAGCACTCCAGAAGTTTCCTCTTGGGTACCTCAGCCTGAACTTAGGTTCTCTTCTAAAGAGTTCGTAGGATGATGCTCCTTTTAAAAGTTGAAAGACCTTTGATAGGCTCATCGTTGGAGGAATTGAAACAATCAGATGTACGTGATCTGGCATAACGCTTAGCTCAATGATTTCTATTCCATGTCTTTCTGCCACTTCTTTCAGGATTTCCTCGCAAAGCTTTTTATTCTTGTTTTTCCTGAACATCTTGTAGCGATACTTTGGGCACCACTCCAAGTGGTATAGGGCTTGACCAACATGATGGCTTCCGCTAACAATCATACTATCGCCTCCTGGGTGGGGATCCAGAACGCGCTTGCGCAGGCGCGAAAAGCCCCACCCACTCAAAATTATTTGTAGTAGAAAAAAGTTTTAGGATTCGACGCAATTCATCCCGCAAGCTGAAGCTTGGAGATTTCTTGCTGATTATTGGTTAAAATTTTCCGAACCTTATCGAAACCTATATGTCTGAATCATGGCAGACAGAGCTTCATGAGGAATAAACTTCTCGCTATATCTCTCCTGATCTTTTTTGCGGGCTGTGTCAATTTTTACGGTGGAAATTCAGGCTCTGCAGGGAAAGCTCCCGACATTTCAGGTCCTGATCAGATCTATTTTGACTGGAGCAGTTTTGAAATTTACATGAATTACACAGAACTGAACAGCACGGCAGTTGAGGTGTGTGGAATCCTTGAATACACAGGTGAAAAGGCAGTAAGAGTTTATTTTGGTGACCGTCATCCCTTCACGATTCACATTCTGGATTATTCAAGGGATGTGGAGCTCAGAGCACCGCTTGTAAGACTTGACATTCTCACAGAAAGGATAATGAAGCAGGGCGATAGCATCACCTGGTGCAGGACGTTTGAATTGCTTCCTGGAAAGTTCAGGGCAGTAGTAACGGCAGGGATTCAGGTTGAATGCGTGGAGAAATCCGAAAGCAGTGAAAGTTCTAAGGAGAGGTGCAGCAGAGAACTCCGATCTGATGAGTCTATTATTCTGATCAATGGATCATCTCGATAATTGAAGATGACTTTCAACTTTCGAGCACATGCCTTTCAGGAATGTAGCAGTACATGAACCCCTCAAGAACGGTTTTATCGGTATAGGCCTTCACCTCAACCCTGATCTTTTTTCCTGACTTTTCCACAATTTTTCCTTCCGCTGTGATCTCTTCTCCAGCTTTTACCGGAGCGGTGAATTTCACCTCAGCCTTATACAAAACCACATTTGGATGGTTTACCGCAAGCATTGCAGCAAGATCTGCGCATCCAAAGGTAAAACCTCCATGAATCAAACCTTTCTCATCAACAGCCATTCTTTCGTTTGTTTTTAATCTCACCTTTGCATATCCATTCTTTAGCTCCACAACCTCCCCTACAAGCTCCCTGCTTGACAGTTTATGCGTTCTTGGCTCCATGACTTATTCGGATAGTATCATTTATTTATCACTTTCACCTTCCTTCCAATTCCTCCACCTATTGGTGATGTTGTCAGTCAGCACGAGAAATGCTGGAACAACTGTCAAGGCTGATATGAGGCTTAAAAGAATTGCAATCAGGCTAACAGCTCCGAAATCTGACATTATTGGGAAAGGAGAGACGAGCATTGCTGCAAATCCCCCAGCCATTGTTAGGCCTGATGTGAGTATGGGTTTCCCTATGTTTGTTACGGTTATCTCAACAGCCTTTTCTGGGGCATTTCCTCTTTTTCTCTCCTCAAAGTACCTTTCCATTACATGGATGGAGAAGTCAATTCCCAAGCCTATGGTTAGAGAATTGAGGCTTGCTGTAACGAGTGTTCTTGAATAACCAAAGACATACATCAGACCCCCAGTTATGACTATGGCAACCGTAATTGGAAGAATCGGAACTATTGATTTTCTCACACTCCTGTAAACGAGCATGAGAAGTGCAAAAACAAGAACATAGCTTGCCATCGTCATCTTGTTCTGCCCATTAACAATCAGATTGGCAACAAACATCTTTAATACAACATCTCCAGTGAGATAGAAAGGATATCCAATTCCAAAAAACTTTATATCTTCGAAAACCCTCTTATAAAGATTTTTAAACTCAAGCCAGTCCATTGGTGCCACCGTAAAGTATATTGCATAACTGTATCCCGATAGATACCTGCCAATCCTTTCTGGAGGCATATTTTCCAGACTCTTTTCAAGATCGAGGTCGTTCTTGGGCAGGTTTCCGGTATTCATTTCAATCATTTTGCCGAGAGATGAGTACCCGACAATATTCTGTTCTGATTTTTTGATGTAGTCTGCAAGCTCTTCAAATTTCTTCAATGTGGATGCGTCAATCCCATCTGTCTGAAATACGGCAATTATCTTGTCCTGACTGCCAACCAAGCTCTGAAGTTCATTGAACTTTCTGATGGCTGGAAGATCCTGAGGAATATACTTCATGAAGTCCGTTTCCAGTGGAACCTTTGAATAACCATAAAATCCCACTGACGTAAGAATGAGAGCAGTGAATAGCAGAGCTTTGCTATGCTTAGTTGAAATGAAAGCTGCAAAATCAAGGGCTCTTTCAGTTGCGCTGAATTCTCCCTCATCCCTCTTCTTTCTTTCAGTTCTGTCAGTAACAAGCAAGATGGATGGAAGAAAAGTTATGCTGAGAAGAAATGCAACAACAAGCCCGATTGCAGAAACAAACCCAAACCATCCCAGAGCAGGCACTCCAGAAAATATCATTGAGAGAAATCCAATCACAGTTGTGATCATTGCAAGTGAGATCGCTGTTCCAACACTCCTTATGGAGTTTACTGCAGAAATTGCAGGATTGAGCCCTTTCCTCCTCTCCTCCTCATACCTCCCCATGAACTGAGCAGCATACTCAATGCTCAGACCTATGAGTATTGGAGCGATTGCATTCGTGACCTCTGTAAGTGGAATGCCGAAAACAGGCATAAGACCGTAGGCAATTGAGAATGTCAGCATCGAGATAAGAAGAGGGAGAAGAAGGTATCTCCTGAGCTCAACAACACCCCTGAAAACGATGATCAGTGTAACGACCATGAGAATTACCGCGACAACTCCCATTGTTTTCATACTTCCCCCAATGCTCTCGTCCACCTGATATCTCACCAATGGATTTCCTGTTGCCTCAACAACAATACCGGGTGGCGTATCCATCTCTGAAATCCTCTTTTCAACCTGCTTTGCAATATATTCATACTGGCTTTCATCAGCATTGACCTCAAACTCCATCAGCATCATTGACTTTTTGGGGAGGTAAAAGGAGGAGTATTTGTATGCTATTTTTTTAAGAAGGTTTTCATCTGCTGGCAGATAACCAAGAACGTTAACGACTGTATTGGCAGGGGACTTTACTCTCCCAATCCCATCGATCTTTGAGATTTCATCGGCTACCTTAAGGGCGAACTCAAAGGTATCATAGTTCACAACATCATCGCCCTTTATGAATACATAAACACTCGCAACTCCCCCGCCAAAATTCTTTGAAAAAAGCACATACTGCTGATATTCCTTGTAATCCTTGCTGAAATAAGTTTCATATCCCTGATTGAGGGAGATGTTCTGACTGGAGATTACAGAGAGAATGAAAAATACCATAATCAATGCGATTATCCCGTACCTACCCCTGACAACAATTGAGGAGATGATGTCGAAAAATTTCATCTTCTCAGCCAGATGAGAGCAGCTATCAGTGAAATTATCCCGATAAGTGATTCAAATCCCGGAATTATTTGCTGCCTCTCTGTAACTACTATTGGAAGCTTTACAGGTTCGCTTATCACCCATTCTCCATTGATGTCTCTGTACTTCACTTCAAGATTCAGAGCATATTCTTTGGGAGTGGCGTCCTTATCCACCTTAATCCTGAACGATATCCCCTTTTCTTCTCTTGGCTTGAGATTTCCAATAAAAGAGGAGTCATCT
>JALUWC010000054.1 GCA_027019885.1 Geoglobus sp. | reverse complement strand
TGCTCTTGCCGGTGTTCGGCTTGCCCACCACTCCTATCTCCATGCTCATAAGGAGCAGGGCATGGTAGTTAAACCTTTGGGGCGGAGGTGCTTGAGAGGAGAGTTCAGGAAAGTCAGCGCGGGCATGATGAAGGGGAGTGGAGGCGTATCATGTGAGAGCTGTGGACATCTACAGTTAAGATTCAGTTTTTCTGTTTTTGGCATTTGTCACCTGCTTTATGCACCCAGTCTCAAATTTTCAGCTCTTAACAGGAGGTTCAAAAGGGAGAGCTGCAGTATAGGTATGAAAACGGCGGATGACTGTTTATATGTTGGTGCCATCTATCACCTGCATCATCCCCCTCTTCAAGATACAGAAGCACCTGAAGGAATCCACAGGAGTGAGAGGAACCAGAGGAGTAGGGCAAGTGCAGTAAGTTTAAGCCTCTTGACGCATATGTCTTAGTAATGTAGCCATATTAAAGATACTGAAAATATACTCATCGCACAAAGTGCAGTAATGCGAAGGGGAGTCACCTATGGCTGGAGATCTTAAGCCGAGCAAAAGCGCAATACTAACGGCGTTGCTCATATTAATCGTTTTTGCTACCGTTTATCGCCTTTCATTTAATAAAATGGTAATGGCATTGTTGCTGGTGTTTGCATATTTAACTGGATTTTTATCAATTTTTTTAGGTATAACATTGTCTTTTTTGACATATATTGCAAGTTTTCCAATTATATCTACAATACATGCCTATATTGCCTTTATACTGGCTAAAATTCATTATATAATATTTAGGATTTTTTTAGATAAATTTTTAAGGCGGATGAACTGGTTTGTTCAACTGGAATTAAAGGTTAAAAACAGCTTTGTGGTAAAGCGTATTACCAGAGCTACTACTGACTTTTTTAGAGGTTTGAGCAGAGGGAAACCGAGGAAAGTCAAATTCTTTGAGGTAATAGAGTGCACGAGCTGCAGAAAGGATGTGCCGGTAGATGGAAATTTTTGCCCCTACTGCGGTGAGGAGCTTGTGATGAGCCACGGGTACAGGAAAACCAGCTTTCAGTCCCGGTTTGAGGATTTTTACTCACACATAAGAGACTTAGTAGGTCTGGAATATCTGAAGAATCTTTCCAGATACCCTGGGCACAGGCACTTCGGAGAAAACAAAGGGCGCCTGAGGCACGCGTACAACGTGGCATGGCTCTGCTACTTAATGTCCTCAAAGCTTAATGTGGACAGCCGCCTCCTCACAAGGGCAGGGCTCCTTCACGATATAGGCTACGAGTCAAACGCTTCCGGAGCGCTGGGGCAGATACTCTCCCATGCAAAGAGGGGCGCAGATATGGTCAGGGAGATGGGTGAGGATGAAAGGATAGGTGAGATGGTCTATCAGCACATGTTTCCGCTGGGCATGGTTCCTCTTTCGCGAGAATCTTGGGTGCTCTGGCTGGCGGACAAGGCTGCTTCAACCCTTGAGTTTTTAAGGCTGGAATCTCTATTTAGAGGTGATGAGGTATGGAGGAGGGTAAAGCAGAGGATGAACAGCGCTTAGTTGAGGCGTTCCTTGAGGAATTCGCCCGGAAGCTTGCCTCGCTGTGCGACATTGACTTCATACTGTTGTTTGGCTCCGCTGCAAGGGGAGAGTGGAAGAAGGGAATAAGCGATGTGGACATGGTAATCCAGGTAGTGCGACAGGAGGATAAAGAGAGGGTACGCGAAGTTGCTGAGAGGCTCTTCTGGGAGCTTGACGATAAGTACGGCACTGAGTTCAGAAAGGTGTGCTCCACTGCCTCAGAGGAAGGAGACTCTGCTCTGGAGAGGGCCGTTAAAAAGGGGCAGAGCACCGCTCGCCTGTACGCCCCCTTTGAGGTTCTCGGCCCGGAAGATGTGGACTGGGAGAGGGGCGAGCTGAGGGGCTCCTCCCTCAGGCTGGGTGCAGAGCTGGTGGCACCGAAGTATCTACTCTTCACAAAGATGAAGGTTGAAGGCAGGGTGCTCTACGGCAGGGATATAACCAAGGTTATTAACCCGAGGGTGAGCTGGTTTGATAGGGCGAAGGCTATACTCGTGCCCCACCATCTCAGCTTCTTCTCTGTGCTCCTTTCCCCCTTTTCTCCAAGAATGGCGGTGAGGCTGGCGATAAAGTCGGGGATTTACTCTGTGGAGTCCTGCCTTTACTACTTAAAGAAGCCCGTGGGGCGGGGCATACCAGCAGCGATGGCGGAGCTTGAGAGGGAGATAGGCAGGAACACTCGTGGAGATGTGCAGCACCTTCGCAGGCTCTATGAGCTGAAGTACTCGGAGCATGCCAAGAGGGAGTTTTCCAGATTTGAGGCTTTTGTGATTTCGTTTAAAACCTTCGCTGTGGTGGTAAAGCTGAACCTAACGACGGTGCTGCACAGGTTGAAGGTAAAGCTGATGGGTTCATAGGCATTTAACCAACTCTATGCATCACATTTCAGCCAGCGTTTGTAGCTTCTCCTTTTTATTGAAACCGAGAGAGATGATTATTCCCATCAAAAGTACGATCATAGAGACAAACTTAGCGATTGATCTCTCAGTATATCTGTGCACTTTATCCATACTCAACGCTTTCTTCATCACTTTAAACAAATCAACGATAATGCTTCTTATAGTTTTAAACCTCTCCCATGACTTAATAAAAGCATCAAAGCTGCGAAACAACTTATCATACAGCCTTCTCAGGTTCTTATTTTTCAGTGTAGGGAAAGGATGAGCGAATCTCCCTTAACTCGCCTCACATTCAGATTCTTCTTCGGGAAGATGCACGGCTCAACCTTGTGCAGCATAATACATTTCCAGTAGTTCTCATCGTCGCAGAAGCCTTTGTCAGCGATGATTCTATCTCTATTCCTTAAAACCCTCCTTCTTCTGAGGTATTACACGATTTCAATGAAGAGCCTGGAGTAATATTGAGAATCTTTAAAGATGGATATTCCATCACTAAAACCAGCTTGTATCCCTTGTAATAACCTTTGCCTGGAAAATAGCCTCACTTATAGCTTATCTTCTGCTATCTGAAGAGATTTAAGTCCAGAATCAGAGAGGTGGAATCTACAATTTTTACTGGAGATCTCGAATTTCGAAAGCATACGCTGCTCAGAACGCCGTTGAGAAAGCTGACAAAGCTGCGCTCGCTGAGCCGAGAGAAAATCGTATACCTGCTCTGCATCAGGTGCCTCAGCAACGCGTGCGAAAATCCGAAGCTTCTCACACTCCACTAAGTCACGAATCACGTTGGCAACCTCCCGGGAGAAAAATAAGACGATCATTACTATCCTGAGAATTAAAGACGCTCTTCTCAGAGGAGTTATGCCAGCTTTGCTTAACTCCTTCCCTACCCTGCGATTATCAAAAATCTTTAAGACGTTAGAAAGCAACTTCCATTTAAAGTTCCTCGGATCGGAATCAGAGGAGCTTCCATGGTTTTCACCCAGGGGGAGGGTTTATCCTTTCCCATATTTAAATGTTTCGGCTCGTTTTTAATTCGTTCTAAATTGTGAGAGTGATACTTGTGTACTTTTGGTGATAGAGTAAATACCATGATAAGTAAGATGAATAATCCAAGATTTTTACCATATTTAATGCGATGATGGCAAGGGGATTCTGCTATATAAATCCGCCGGAAGTGTTCCAATCCTTTCATGAAATCATAAGATTAAACAGTTATTTTCCTTGAAAACACTTTAACTGCTGTCATCTTGCCTCTATCTTCATTCCTGCCACTATAATCAGAACAGATAAAAGCAGAATCATTGTGAGTCCACAGACTGTTTTATTTTCTTCCGGAGGTGACTCAGAAGGCCCCTCAGCGGTTCTATTTGTAGCCTTGGCGCCCAGTAGCTCCGGTGTTAAATCCTCAAAGGCTGAGCCGTCATACCTGAGCAGCTTTGGCGGGCCTGCATAGCCCCTACCACCAATCAGCCAGTACTCGCCGTTCCACTCAATATCATTAACAATTATCCCTTCTCGTATTTTTTCAACCCTGTCTCCGTCAAATTTAACCAGCCCTGAATTAGTTCCCACAAGCCAGTACCCGCTGCCCCAGCGAACCGTCTGAATGTTTTCATTGTCACTTAACCGAGCTACAAAACTTAAATTTCTTCCATCATAA
>JALUWC010000053.1 GCA_027019885.1 Geoglobus sp. | reverse complement strand
CAAAGAATTCTGAAATGGCCCCGAAAAACTGGACCATATGGTAAGCTTCCTAGCTACAACCGATTTCAAGGAGACAGGTTATGAAAAGAAAGCGCAAGAAGTACCCAGCAGAGTTCAAGGCAAAAGTAGCCCTGGAGGCCATCAAGGGCGAGGAGACACTCCAGCAGCTGGCCAGCAGATTCGGGGTCCATCCCACCATGATCACAAGGTGGAAGAAGGAGCTCATGGAGAATGCCTCCGAGCTCTTTGGCAAAGGAGCCAAGAGGGACAAAGACTTCCAGGCTCAGATGGAGGAGCTCTACCGCCAGATTGGACAGCTAAAGGTGGAGCGGGATTTTTTAGCCAAAAAGGTCGGCTTCTAGGAACCAGGGAGAGAAAGGCCATGGTAGAGCCAGCCTACAAAGGTCTCAGCGTCAGGAGGCAATGTGAGCTTCTGGGGTTATCCAGATCTGCCTCCTACTACCGGTCCAGGCCAGTGGACAAAGAGACCCTGGAGATCATGAGACTCATAGACCAGCAGTTTCTGGAGACCCCCGTTTACGGCAGAAGGCGCATGAAAGAGTATCTGGAAACCCGGGGTTACCGGGTGGGGAAGCACAGGGTGGCCAGGCTCATGAGGCTCATGGGCTTAAGGGCCATATATCCCAGACCTAAAACCAGCAAAGCCCATCCGGGGCACAAAGTCTATCCATACCTTTTGAGGAACCTGGACATAACCCGTCCCAATCAAGTGTGGAGCTCGGACATCACCTACATCCCCATGCCCAAAGGATTCATGTACCTGGTAGCCATAATGGATCTTTACAGCAGGAAAGTCCTATCCTGGTCATTATCCAACACCATGGACGCAGGGTTTTGCGTGGCTGCTCTTGATAAGGCCCTGCAGCAGTATGGTTCCCCTGAGATATTCAACACGGATCAAGGGAGCCAGTTCACCAGTGACGATTTCATATCCACCCTGAAGGAGCACGATATAAAGATCAGCATGGACGGAAGGGGCAGGTTCAGGGACAACATCTTCATCGAGAGGCTGTGGAGGAGTGTGAAATACGAGTGTGTCTACATCACGGAGTGCAAGGAGGTGAAAGAACTGAGGAGCGCATTAGGGAAGTGGTTTACCTGGTACAACGGAGATAGGCTGCATCAGGCTTTAGGCTACAGGACCCCGGATGAAGTGTACCGGGAGGGATGGGAGGGTTTGTCCCATGCGGCCTGATGGAGTAAGAAGGAAACTGGCAAGAAACCCCGGGCTGGGAAGCTTAACTTGCCTCCAAATTGGTCCAAACAACCAGGGCCACTTCAGAACATTCTTAGCGGATCACAACGATCACAGCCAAGGAGAAACGGGTTAAGGTTTGTTATTGTACCTACAAAAACCACTTACAGGACACTTTATGCATTCAGGCTTCGGGACTTTACAAATTAGCGAAGCGAAATCCAAAACAGCAAAGTTGAATTCTCGTGATTTCCCTTCAGGAATCAGCCTCTCTGCAAAAGACCAGAGTTTTGGATCAGTGTGTGCCCTTGACTTAGATGAAACCAGCCCAAAAAATCTGCTTATTACCCTTACAAAGTTAGTGTCAATAAGTGGAACGTCCACATAAAAAGCAAAGCACCGCACAGCGTTAGCTGAGTACATACCAACTCCGGGCAAGCTTAGGAGATCCTCCACGACGCACGGAATCTTCCCTTCGAACTTCTCAACAAGGACTTTACCTAAGCTGACTAGCAACTTGGCTCTAACCTTTGATATACCCAAAGGCCTTATCTTTTCCTCAACTTCTTCTTCGTCTGCCTCAGCAAGGGCTTTAGGACTAGGGTATGCAAAAATGAAAGATTCGTACACTGTTGCAACTTGTCTCGCTGTGGTTTTTCTAAGCAACATCTCGGCTATCAGAACTTGATAAGGATCCGAAGTGCGTCTCCAGGGGAGATCCCTTTTGTTATGCTTCCACCAATCCAAAACAGTATCATTAAACAGACGCTTCAGCTCCTCAAAATCACTGGCCAAAAAAGTCTTCACCTCATCCTCTGTATTCACCTTTCTTCAAACAGAAATGAGAAGCTTTACAGCCTCCGCGATTTTCTCTCCTAATATTGGAGGCACAGCCTCTCCAATTTGTGCCCTGACTTCTGCCGTGGTCCCCTCAAAACTGTAAAAATCGGGAAAAGTCTGAAGGCGTGCTCTCTCTCTGTTTGTGAGCCTGGCTCTATCTATCCTGTAGTGGTAGCCCCAAGTTCCTCCACCTCCGTAAGCTACAACAGTATAAGAAGGTTTTAAAGGATGGAGTCTTCTGTAAATCAAGCTCAGCCCTCTTCCTTCTACTTCCCATTCTGTTCCTCTAACAAACTCGCAGTTCTGATCAGGAGGGATCATCTTCATTCTCTCTAAAACTTTTTCTGCCTCTCTTGCATTTCTGTTGCTACCATCTGCAAACTCAGAGCGCTCTACGTTTCTCCCGTAATAACCTAACTTCTTCAAAAGAACTTCGTGTTCTTCAAAGGCCTTATCTGCAAACTTAAATTTATATTCCGTTACGTTGTTGATCCTTAAATAGTCTTCAACTACGTCTAAACTTAGGCTACTCCAAGTATTCTCAACCCATTTTTTAAGCTCTTTAAAGTTCGTATGCTCCGCTAACTCTTTGTATTCCTCCATAACCTTCCTATATTCATTTTTGAGATCAGGAAGTGGCTTGCCCTCAAACACCTCAAGAGGTGTAAGCGGATAAGTAGCAAAAGAGCACTTAACTCCCTTCAGCAACTCCACAACTCTATCTTTTAAGGTATGATATTTCATGATATTGCTTTCAAACAAATCTTTTCTTACTCCAATTATTATAAGCCTTCTTCTCTTTTGCGGTACACCCAATCTGGATGAGTCTACTATCTCTGAAAAAACTATATTATAATCTTCCGGGGTACATGTATTTCCATTTCCCACCAATTCTCTAATTTCTCTCCACCTCAAATTGAGGCTAGAGAAGTCTTCTAGTATAGTCCTGTAGGCTAACCCCTTGTTTGCACTCTTCAGGCCAGGTACGTTTTCAAAAACGAAGACCTTAGGCTGAAGATGTATAAGAGCTCTTATAAAGTGTGCGTACAAACGTCCTCTCCTTACTTCAATCCCTCTTCTTTCCTGAGCTGGACCTCTAACAACAGAAAAATCCTGGCAGGGTGGACCCCCGATTAGTACATCCACGGGTTTCTTAATCCCTTCAAAATCTATCTCTGCTATATCACCTACCAGATAGACCGGACCATTAAAGATGTTTGAAATCTCACCAACACAAACTATAGAGTGATTAAAGTTTTTAGAGTATGTGAGAGCTGGAGCTGGTAAAACATCATTAGCGAGGAGAAACCGGAACCCCTCAGCCATATAAAACCCTAAGTCCATACCTCCAGCTCCTGTAAAAAGTGAAGCTAAAGTTAAAACTTTGTCGGACAAAGTACTCTCCTTTAGGTGAGAATGGGCTGTATTTTTATAATTTTTTAACGAACTCAGTCCAGTTGGTCAATCCCCACTTTAGTCTGCCGGAATTGGCAAAGAAGTGCGTTCCTGTGACTTCGCCTATTGGATCCAGGGATATTTTGAGCTTTTGGTCTGGGTCCAGAAGTCTTACTTTTGGGTTGTTTCTCAAGTTCTCTTCTGAATACAAACCTACCATCTCTACTATAGAAATTTTGACTCTCCTCCTTCCAGAAATCTTGCACTCTAGGCTGTGGATTGGAAGTTCAATCTCTGCTTTATTCAGATAGCCCGAAATATAAGCTGGAATCGGATTAAAAGCGGGTATTTCCTTCCAAAGTTCTTTAGCTCTTTCTTCATCTAGCTCTCCTAGCTCCTTGCCTTTCAGAAATAGTTTGTCTTTAAGAAAGCTTATTGCTTTCAAAAAGGCTATAAAATGGTGCCTGGTAATTCCAATTTTTACTAAGATAAAGTAGTCAGAGTGACTTAGTTGATCACCAGGGAGATCAAGCCACCGACCATTAAACTTTGCGGTCTTTATACTAACACGAACTTTAGGCTCTCGCCAATCTTCACCAGGAAATCTGACTTTTGCAATGTCAGTGGGCAGAAAGTCCTCGAGACTGCCCCTGCTGGTATCCAGCGAAGTCTCAACC
>JALUWC010000052.1 GCA_027019885.1 Geoglobus sp. | reverse complement strand
AAACCTCTCCGCCTTCTTGCAACACCCCTCAGCTTTCTCCTTTCTTCTCTCTTCAATCTTGCTGTGTAACTCTTAACCTGAACGTAAGTCTTAATGCCACTTGGAGACACGGCGTAGATATCATAAGGGCCTCTGCTGCCCTTACTCCTCCTGATGTTCCTAAAACCGAGTTTCTTCAACCAGTCTGCAGCTTTCTTCTCAGCAATCCTGCCTCGGCGGTATTTATTTACCATAATAGTTGATGAAATTAATAATACTTAAATTTTTCGTTCAATTAAAATGGAGAAACACATTCACGACACACTAAAAATTTAAGTATTATTAAAATGTATTTTGTTTTTAATGAGATACTATGAAATCAGAGATCCAGTCTATGGGTTCATCCGTTTCAACGAATTAGAAAAAGAAATCATCAATCACCCAGCATTCCAAAGACTCAGAAGAATAAAGCAGCTTGCTCTGACGGAGATGGTATACCCCTCAGCTACTCATACGAGATTCGAACACTCTCTCGGCGTTATGCATCTTGCGTCTGAGTTTTACGATACAATTGTGCGTAATAACAAGAATTATTTGGAGGGCAAATTGCACTACAATGAAGCTGGGTTTGAGAGGGACAAACAACTTGTTAGACTCGCTGCCTTACTTCATGACATTGGGCATACGCCATTCTCCCATGTAGGAGAGAACAAGAAACTGATGAAAACAAATCCAGAAACTAACAAACCATACAAACACGAACACTATTCCGTCGAGATCATCAAAAACGTATTGAGAGATGTTATCGAAAAGCACGATGTTAACCAAAACTATAAGATTTCTGTCGAGGAAGTCGCTGGACTAATTGAGGGTAATGAAGAAGTACTGGAACGTAAAATATTCTGGAAACAACTCATATCCGGACAACTCGATGTAGATCGGTGTGATTATCTGCTTAGAGACTCCCACCATATTGGTGTAAAGTACGGCATATACGATGTGTCGAGGTTAATAGCTACCATTACTATTGCAGAAAGTCCTGAGACTGAGGATCCAATTCTGGCTATAGACGAGAGTGGCTGGCATGTTGCAGAATCTCTCATTCTTTCGAGATACTACATGTTCACACAGGTTTACTTCCACAAGACGAGAAGAGCTTATGATTTTCACCTCAGTAGAGCATTGGAGAGCATACTGCCAAGTGGGAAGTTCCCCGAACCACAAAAAATCAACGAATTTTTAGAGCTTGACGACTGGATTGTTTCAAAAGATATTTTAACATCTGACAACGACGACTGCAGGAGAATACGGGAGCGTAGACACATCAGATGTATTTATGAAACGCCAGAGGTACCAGATAACGATGCAATTGAGAGGTTCGAGAAAGCAAGGGATGTACTCGGAGACATAGCTGTCTACGAAGATGTTGCGAAGAACAGATGGTACGAGGTCAATGGTGAGGGGGGAAGTATGGAGATCTTTATTAAACTAGGAAACGGTAAATTGATGCCCTTATCAAAAATCTCAAGAATAGTGCCAAAAATGGGAGAGATGAAGCAGAGAAGACTCTACGTTTATCCTGAGTTAAAAGATGAGGCGAAAAAATTGCTTGAAAAGGAGGGTTTGTTATGACAGATGAGAAAAAGGCTATTTTTACTTACCTTGTATCAAAACTAAACGAAAAGACGGATCAAGTTGGAAAGACAACTGTCCAGAAAATGATGTACTTCCTCAAAAGAATGGGCTTGGTAGACTACGAGTACACGCTGTATCACTATGGCCCCTACAGTTTTGAGGTTGAGAACGAGCTGGAACAACTTGAATCCTCAGGTATCTTGGACATTTCGTGGGATCCGGATAGAGGCTACTTTATAAGGTTGGCCGAAGGTTATGACCTCTCAGAGCTTGGAACAAGTGTGAAAGAAGCTATTGATTTTCTCGTCGAAAAATTCGGTCAAAAAAGGGCGAAAGATTTGTCTCTTATCGCAACAGTTCTATACTTCTATGGTAGATTGCCTGAAAGTGAAATCATTGAAACTGTCAAAAGTTTAAAGCCCCAGTTCTCTGAACTAGAGGTTAGAAAAACTTTAGAAGTTGTGAAAGAAATTTTTTGAATTCCATAATTTACTTAAGAGTACATAGCGATAAACTTCAATTCATCAAGCTACTGACGTACTGACGGAATGTCTTACATTGTTCGAGACAGTATAAGGTTTAAAGTTTGAACTATCCAGCATTTTTTTAACGATTTAACGATACTAAAAAGAAACTAACTCATAGGTGTTTGAACATGGAAATAACCGTATCGAGCGATGAGATCAAAGAATACGAGAAGCTAAAGATAATATCCCAGCTTACACCTGTTAAGGAAAAAATAAGGTACTTTGAGAAAAAGTATGGCTGCTCATTCGAGGAGTTTGAGAAAAGGCTGAAAGAGAGAGATGAGAATTTCGAGGAGTGGGATGATTACATAGAGTGGAAAGCGTACGTTAAAAGTCTAAAAAACCTCGAACAGAGACTGAGAGAGATTAACGATGCCAAAGACCTTAGAATTGCTTAAAAGGAGGGCTGTTGTAAGCAATTATATTCCGGGTTCTAAACCTGGCAGAATTTTCAAAAGTTCTTCTATGCTCTCAACAGTAAAATCAGCATCTCCTCTTCTATTCTCAAAAAAGTTCCTGTCGCCGTAAGCAGCGTAAACAGTAATCATCCCCAGCTTCTTTCCTGCCTCGATGTCTCTGCGAATGCTGTCCCCGACCATCACAGCTTCTTTTGGATTAACGCCAAGCTTGTTTAAAGCAAGCTTTATCGAATCTGGCTCCGGCTTTCTGCTTCCAGTCATGTCGCCTGAAACAACAACATCGAAGAAGTGCAAGAGATCAGCTCTCTGCAATCTTTTCAATGCATGCCCGTTCATGGCATCTGTCACGATTGCAAGCTTCAAACCCATATCTTTCAGCTTTCCAAGAACCTCTTTAACGCCGGGATAGGGCCTAATATGATCAAGTTTGACTTCCTCGTAAATTCTACAGCACTCTTTATACTTCTCATGGCTGTAAATTCCCCTGTCCATCATGAAGTCGGCTATGTTTTCGTTGTCTTCGAAGCCATGCTTTCCTCTGAGGAAGTAGTTAAGGAGTTCCCATCCATCATCATTGAGCCCGAGATGCTCGACAACAGCCTTACAAGCTTTTATCTTCGCCTCGACAAAGTCAAACAAAGTGTTGTCCATGTCGAATATCACAGCTTTAATTCTCGATACCAAGTCTCATCAGCCTCCTGCATATGCGGAGATGCCTGCTGAACTCATCGTACAGGCTTTCATCCAGAAACCTGAGCTTGAGCTCATCAAACCCCTTCTTTCCTTTGAACTCTCCAAAGACCACGATGCTGTTTAACCGCACAACACCAAACACGCATGCAAGGTTGTATATCAGGTTTATTAAAGAATTGCAGTCGCAGTAATCAGCTTTGACTGCAAGGGGAATTGAGAAGTGGAAGTGTTCCAGGCTTTCAGCCTGGCATATGTCTGCCATCTGCCTGTCTGCTGTTAGCAAGACGGGCATCGCTGCCCTTTCCTTCTCAAAACGCCTCAGGGTTTTAACTATTGTGAAGTCGTTCGCCTCCCTATCCTCAGTTGACCTCTCAATCCCCTCAACTTCAATGGCGAGCTTTCTCAGATTCCTGTATTCCTTCAAGGCTATGTAGGCTGCGAGCCTTGACTTCTTCATTCTCCTGTTAATGAATTCGTCCAGCAGGAAGGGCTGATACTTAGTAAGCTTTTTCAGATCTGAAATGATGTGTGGGCTGTATTTGAAGTTGAGGAAGGCTTCAGTCTCCTCCCTTGTCGTTTCCACTAAAAGGATTTCCTCGGGTTTGAAAAGAGATGAGGTAGACACAAACCCGTGGTAGATGACGTTTGTGTCAGGGCAGAAGTATACCCTCTTCTTCAGGTTTCGATAGTGGTTTATCATCTCCCCAAATTCCCCAGCGTTCTCGTAGGAAATTATCTCGCTGACAATCAGGCATTCGGCAAAGTCGTTATAAGAAGGCATCTCATCTGCAAGATGATCGAAGTGGTTCTGCTGCCTTTCGAAGCCAACTTCCCCCTGCTTGATGCCGAGCTTGTAGCCCTCGCCTTCAGGTTTCGCTTCGAA
>JALUWC010000051.1 GCA_027019885.1 Geoglobus sp. | reverse complement strand
TAAATGTTAGCGGAATGGCAAATCCGCTGAATATTATCAGGTCATCAATCAGCACGTACCGCACTGAAAGGCAGTTGGTTATAAACTTTGTTCTCATGATTATTCTCTGGTAACATCTCTGGTGACTGTAGTATCCTAAATTAATTTTACACTTCTTCTTCAATCCCACCACCTCCTTACGAACCACATAACCCTCTCTGGAGGAAGCTTATACCAGAAAACATTAATCGGTTCATCCCAGTTCAAACTTTTATGAGGCTTAACCTCGTTATGCCATCTCACAACAGCCTCAACTGAACCAAACTTTTCAGCCCTCCTCTCAACCTCACCAAAAAACCTCTCTATCTTACCGTTGGTTTGTGGATGCTTTATCCTTGCAACGATGTGCTTTACACCGTGTTCAGCAAGAAACTGCTTGAATCTGTGCTTGGCTTCATCTCTGTTCCTTGAAGGAACAAATTGTGTGCCATAATCGGTGAGAATTTCATCCGGAATGCCATACTCAGCAAATCCTCTTCTCAGAACTTTGATGGTGTTCTCAGTCGTTGCCTCATCGAAAACTCCGAAGCATGTTATGTAGCGAGAAGCATCGTCCATGAAAGCAATCATCCACTTCTCTTCTCCATTGATATTGATCATTTTCCAGTCTCCCTGCCACAATTCCATTGAGTGTTCTCTTTCGTAACGAACCCACTTCCTCTGCCTTTTCTTCTTCATATTCTCCTCAACCAATCCTTTCTTTAACAGGACTTTGTAGATGGTGTTGTGAGGGATGTGCTTTCCATAGACTTCTTCTATCTTTCTTTCCAAGTGAACTGCTCCTAAGTTGAATTCTTTGTGAGCTTTCAAGATAATTCTCTCCGTTTCTTCGTCTATCTCCTTTGGTTTTCTTCCTGGTTTTTGCAGGAATGGGATTTTTCCTGTTTCCCTGAACTTTCTGATTATCTGATGGATTCTCTGCCTTGTTACCTGAAAGAATTCTGCTATCTTTCTTAGTGGCTTTCCCTTAAGCCACTGTTTCACTATTCTTGCTATGTCCCTGTTCGTTAGCTTCCTCACATGGCAGTTTTGTTCGGGTGTAAAGTTATTTCGGGATACTACATAACATCTCTGGTGACAGAAAATTATTTAAATTCGATATGTATTGCTGTGCATATCGAGGTGGTACCATGAAAAAGGCTATTGCCATTGGAAGTGCAGTCCTGATTCTGGTTGCAGTAGCATTCATCCTGCAGCACAATGCACAGTCCGAGGTAAGGGTTCTCACCATATCGACTACTACCAGCCTCTATGACACGGGCTTGCTGGAAGAGGCTATAGCCCCCGCATTCAAGGAGAAGTACGGAATAGAGCTTCACTTCATCCCGAAGGGTACGGGAGCAGCAATACAGGATGCGAAGAACGGAGTGAGCGATGCGATAATGGTTCATGCAAGAAGCAAGGAAGTCAGGTTCATGGAAGAGGGTTATGGGGTTAACAGGAAGGTGTTTGCCTACAATTTTTTCGTGATAGTTGGGCCTGAAGAGGATCCGGCCGGGATAAAGGATCTGAATCCTGTTGAGGCTTTAAAGAAGATAGTTCAGGCGGGCAGGAAAGGGAAAGCGATATGGGTTTCAAGGGATGACGGCTCAGGAACTAATACGAAGGAGATAGCACTCTGGAAGATGGCCGGCTTTGACTACAGGCAGATTAAAAACGAGAGCTGGTTTGTTGCAACAGGAACAGGAATGGGAGCAACGCTGAACTATGCCAACACGAAAAAAGCTTACACTCTTTCAGATACAGGCACGTATCTGAAATATAAAAAAGAAGGACTCATAGACCTCGTAGCTTTGGTTAACAGGGGCAAAGAGCTGATAAACATCTACGCCATAATTCTCATCAACCCGGAGAAGTTTCACAAGGATTTTGAGGGAGCCAAGCTTCTTGCAAACTGGCTGACAAGTGAGGACGGGCAGAGAATCATTGGAGATTTTGGAAAGGACAAGTTCGGAAAACCGCTGTTTTACCCAATAGTGAATGTGCTCAAAGAGAAGAAAGAGCCGTATTTTGACTGGATAGCGAATTACGGACTTATAAAGGACAATGGCAGGATAACTGAGTGTCCCGAAAAGTTCAGATACGGAAAGGGTATGACGTTCTTTGAGTTTGGCTGAGCATGGCATGGGGATATATAGCTGACGGCATCGCGGGAGCATTCAGTCTTGTGGCGAGCGGTAATAGGGAACTATTTGATATCGCCTTCAGAAGCGTAAAGGTTTCGGGAATCGCTGCGATGCTTGCCGCACTCACAGGAATTCCCTTGGGTGTTGCCTTGGGACTTTCGAGATTCAGGGGGAAGGGCATAGTAAAATCGGTGTTCAATGCGATGCTTGGGATTCCAACAGTCGTAATGGGTCTTATTCTTTACCTTTTTCTCGCTCCTGCCGGTCCTTTTGGTTTTCTTGGATTACTGTACACTGAAATGGGAATAAGCCTCGGTCAGATGCTCTTAATTCTGCCAATCGTCGTTAGCTTTACTGCAAGTTCAATCGAGAGCGTTGAAGAAGAGCTCAGAGACCTCATGCTCACTCTCGGAGCTAACAGAGTTCAGGCGATGCTCAAGACTGTTGAGGAAGCTCTTTCAGGAATAGTGCTGTCCGTTATAGCGGCATTCAACAGGGCAATTGCAGAGCTCGGAATAGCGCTGATGGTTGGAGGTAACATATTTGTGAGGGGAGGAGAGCTTAACACCAGAGTGCTCACAACATCCATCCAGATGTACGTAGCGAGGGGTGAAATAAAATTCGCAATCGCTCTTGGAACTGTGCTTATAGCAATTGTTTTTACAGTGACGGCAGTATCCAACTACATTCAGCGCAGATGGGTGAGCCCATGATATCCTTAAGCGGAGTTTCGAAGAGGTATGGAGATGTTATCGCCCTCAGGAACGTGAACCTGGAGATAAAGCCAGGAGAGGCATTTGCGGTAATAGGTAACAGTGGAGCTGGAAAGACAACGCTGCTGAGAGTGGTCTCAATGCTTGAAACGAAGTTCAGCGGTAAGTATGTGTTTAAAGGAATTGATGCGAAAAAAAACCCTGAAGAGGTGAGGAAGCGAATAACGATGGCATTCCAGAACCCCGTCATGTTCAGGGCAAGCGTATTTGATAATATCGCTTACGGGCTCAGAATCAGGGGTGTAAATGGAAAAGAGCTAAGAGAAAAGGTTGAAAGCGTCCTTGAATCTCTGGGAATTCTGGATCTTGCTGACAAAAACGCTCGAAAGCTGAGTGGAGGGCAGAAGCAGAGAGTTGCAGTAGCAAGAACTCTGGTGATAGATGCCGACGTTTATGCTCTTGATGAGCCAACAGCAAACCTTGATGCAGAGAATGTGAGAATTATTGAGCATACAATAGCGAAGATGAGAAAAAAGGGGAAAACGATCCTCTTAGCTACTCACAACCTGTATCAGGCTAAAAGACTCGCAGATAGGGTGGCATACATAGAGAACGGTGAGGTGGTCGAGGTAAACGAAACGGACAAAATCTTCGAAAGCCCTAAAGACGAGAGAACGAGGAGGTTTGTGCAGGGGGATCACTACTTCTGAGTATCGGCAACATCCTTGCGTTCTAATGGCCTGCAGATTTCACTGCCCGAACAGTCAGGCTGGAGATGAAGGTTGCGAGAGATGGAAATGCCGAACTGTCCATTTTTCCCTATAAAAATAAAAGTGGACTCGCCGGGATTTGAACCCGGGGCCTCCGCATTGCGAATGCGGCGCTCTGCCTCTGAGCTACGAGCCCCCGGTTTTGTAAAAGGAGTTTTGGTTAATATATATTATGGATCACCGCCGGCAGTCTAAGTGACGATGTGAACTTTGATGTCTCCATTTCTATTAATCTGCACGAAGCACAATATTCGAAATGCTATGTTTTTGATTAGGATACCTTCATGTAAGAATCCTGACAATCAGAATGCTTATCTCAAAAAACAGTACCATCGGCAGTCCAACCATGAGCTGTGTGAATACATCGGGAGGTGTTATTATGGCTCCAATAATGAAAAAGCCGACATAAAAATGCCTTCTGTAGTATTTAAACGTGTCAAGCCTAGTTATTCCGTTTCTCACAAGAAAATACATGAAGAGAGGCATCTGGAATATCAGGCCGAATATTGATAACATGAGCACTATGAAATTTATGAATGCTGAAAGGGAGTAGAAGGCAAGAACACCCTGACTTCTTGCAGATTCGTAGAGGAATTGAAGAAAAATGGGAAGCATCAGCATGTATCCGTAAGCAACTCCAAGAACGAAAAGAATGGACGAAACGATGACATATACTGCCGCCTGTGATTTTGAGATGCTGAAATTGGAGAGAATCTCCGTTCTGTCTTTCAGCGTTTTGTATGTGAGATAGATTATGTATGGAAGGGCTATGAGAAAGCCGATTAACAGAGATATTTTAAGTCTGAGCATCATTACCTCCAGCGGGGCTTTGTAAATCAGGTTCGCTCCTTCCGGTAGGAGATCGCTTTTTATTTTCAATATCACGTCGTTTGAGATGGAGATAAATGAAACCGACCAGCCAATGGCGATGATTATAAAAATTCTGATGAGCTTGACCCTTATTGCGACGAGAATCTCAGCAAGCTCTGTGAGAGTGAAGTCTGACATCGGTCATGATTGTTATAAAGGGGTTAATAATTTTGTGCCATCGTTCAGCAAATTTATATCTGACTCAACTCAATAATTTTTCATGAACGAGCTGGATTCGATTTTTTGTGAGGTTGAAAAGGAAGACCTTGATTCGACATCCGGAAAGCTGTTTGCCTACATCTACGAAACGGGAGATGAAAAGCTTCGTGAGATGGCTCTTGAAGCTTTGAAAAGATTTTACAACAAGAACATACTCGACTTTACAGTTTTCAGAAGTGCCATATTCTTTGAGAGGCATGTCACTGAATTCTGCAAAAATCTCCTCAACGCAGACAGCAATGCTGTGGGAACATTCACATATGGAGGAACAGAGAGCATAATGCTTGCAGTTCTGGCAGCAAGGAATCACTTCATGAAGACTCATGGAAACGAAACCCCTGAAATGGTTGTTCCGTTCACAATACATCCGTCATTTCTGAAGGCTGCTCATTACTTCGGTCTCAGAGTCAGGATGGTTGATGTTGATGAAAATCTGAAAGCTGATGTTGATGCTATCAGTTCAGCTGCAAGCAAAAACACAGCCTTAATTGCAGTTTCAGCTCCAAACTGGCCATTCGGAACGATAGACCCTGTAAAAGAGATAGCGGAGATAGCACGGGATATCAACACTTTGTGCCATGTTGATGCATGTCTTGGAGGCTTTATACTTCCATTCTTTGAAAGGCTCGGCGAAAAAGTTGAGAGATTTGACTTCAGAGTCGATGGAGTAACCTCAATTTCCATAGATGCTCACAAATACGGTTACGCCCCAAAGGGCGCATCTGCGGTTATTTTCAGAGACGCAGAGCTGAAAAAGCAATCAATGTTTGTTGACACCTCAAACCCCGGCTACGTTTTTGTGAATACTGCTGTTCTATCTTCAAGATCTGTGGGGCCTCTTGCATCAGCATTTGCTGTGATGAGGTATCTTGGAGAGGACGGCTACCTTAACCTTGCAAGAAAGGTTCTTTCAGCAAGAAACAGGATATATGAGGGCATGAGAGAGCTTGGATTTGAGAGCGTTGCAGAAATTGAGTCTCAGGTTCTCTCTCTTTTCAATGAGAGCATTGACATCACAGGCTTCATGGAGGGGATGAGGAAGAGAGGATGGCACTTCCACCTGCAGAAGGGAGTTGAGAAATACCGCATACCTGCAAACATACACCTCACGATCTCTCCAGTCCACGAGGATGTTGCTGATGAGTTTCTCAGAGATGCAAGAGAGGCCGTGAACGAAAGAGCCTCGATAAATCCCGATGATCTGTTGAAGAGACTTGCAGAGGGAAGGCTTGAGGAATTGCTGAGGGAGTTTGAGGAAGGAAGGATAGACTCAAGTCTCGCCCCTCTGTTGCTTGAACAGCTTGATGAGAGCATAGCAAACGAAATTGTCAAGGAGATGGTTGTGAGGTGGTACAGCTGAAAAAGCTACTCATTCTCTCAGGCTTCATTCTGATAACCTTCGCATCTCAGGCGATATGGGTCACATTCTCTCCTGCCGTTACCTTGGTTGCATCGGATCTCAGAATTAAGCCAGAATATGTAGGCTATCTTGCAGTTACCTACCCCCTCTTCTTTCTTATACTGACTGTTCCTTCAGGCATGCTCCTCGACAGAAACTTCAGATTCTGGCTGTTCTTTGGGGCTTTAATGACCTTTCTTGGAGGTGCAGGAAGGTTGATTGTCTTTGCCAGCTACTACTGGCTTCTTGCATGCCAGCTTTTAGCTGCGGCTGGTCAGCCCTTCCTTTTGAATGGCTTTGTTCCCTTTGCCTCAAGGCTCTATGAGAGGAGAAGATCAGTTATCATTTCTGTTCTCAGCTTATCCATGTATCTCGGCACAGTTTTTGCTCTTCTGACAGGATACGAGCTTTACAGTTCAGGTGGGCTGTTCAATCTCATCCTGCCATCAGCAATCCTCTCTTTTCTCGGGTTTCTGATGTTCATTGCAGGAATGGGATACCTGAGAGCTGGAGGGGGTGAGATAGGCAGAATAAGCATTTCAGATGTTGTTGAAAGGAGAGACCTCTGGCTGGTAGGAATAATTCTCGGTCTTGGAGTTGCAGCATTTGACAACCTTGCAACATGGCTTCAGCCCGCCCTTGAAACAGTCAAGCTTGGAGAGATTGCTGGAGATGCTGTCGCTCTTTCCATAGTTCTCGGTCTCGCTGGAGTTGCGTTCATCCCCGGAATTGTTGCAGGGAGAAATGCGAGAACAAGGTACATGAGGAGCATAGTACCCTTAATTGCACTCTTCTTCGGTATTCTGATCTTCATACAGTCAAAGCTTCTTGTATTTCTGTTTCTGGCATTATCAGGACTTCTCATGCTTCCCGCATATCCACTGATTATGGACTGGATAGGCAAATTCCATGAAATGAGCATTCAGGGGAGCGCAACAGGATTTGTTGGGCTTGTAAGCAGGGCAATATCAGTTTTTCTGATGTTCATGGCTCCCTACTTCATTTACAGCGCAGGAACATACTTTGCCTTCCTCACAGCAGTTGTGCTCGTTGCATTTCTCTTCACGCTGATTCTGCCAGATGACAGAAAAATGGAGAAGAATTATTCATAAACCTTTTCAAATTCTTTGTACCAGTCCATGGCATCTTTTTCGTAATCCCTTTCTTCCGATGGAAGATCCAGCATCTTGTATGCCTCATGCTGAATTAACAGCTTCATTATTTCATTGCTTCCGGTCCAGATCGGGGCCAAGCGCATGTCCCTCAGCATTCTTTCAACTGGATAAACCTGAGTGTAGCCTATACCGCCAAGAATCTGCATGGCGTTGTTTACAATTTCCCAGCCAAAATCTGTGGCAATCATCTTTGCCTCGCTGACAAGCCTTCTTGGATCGAGATTGCTTTTCCCTTCATCGTATTCATCAACAGCCCTTGCTGCTGTATAGACCAGAGCTCTCGCGGAATCAAGCTTTGCTATGCTTTCAGCAACCTTGAAGCTTACACCCTGAAACTCCCTTATCTTCCTTCCGAAAGCCTTTCTTTTTGCTGAATATCTCATTGCAACCTCTATTGCAGCCCTTGCAACCCCAAGTGCTCCTGCTGCAGAGGTGAGCCTTTCAGGAATCATCATTCTGTTGAAAACGGCCCTCGCGTTGTTCACCTCTCCAATTCTGTACTCATCCGGCACCTCAAGATCGTTGAATGCGATTCTTGCCGTTCCCATTCCTCTGAAGCCCATTAGATTGTGAAGATCCTCGATTTCAACACCCATCTCTCTTTCAACGAGAAATGCTGTCATTGATTTATGGCCCGGGGCATCTGGATCGGTTCTTGCATAGATTAAATAAAAATCAGCGACCTTTCCACCAGCGATGAATCTCTTGACCCCATTTAAAATCCATCTGTTCCCCTTCTTCTCAGCCCTTGTTGTTGTTCCAAAGAAGTCACTCCCACCTCTCGGCTCTGTAAGACCTTCGGCAGAGATCTTTTTGCCCCTGATCATCGGTTTTAAAAATTCCTCTTTCTGCCACTCCTGTCCAAAGCGGTAAATGGCTTCACCAACAATGCTCACCATTGAATAGGCACATCCCAACCCCATTCCAAGCACACCCACCTCTTCAACCGCCACGCTCTCAGCAAGCCAGCTCAAAGCTTTACCGCCATATTCTTCAGGAAATCTCAGACCGAGCAACCCATTCTTTCCTGCATCCCTCACAAACTCAAAGGGATAGTCAATCTCATCCCTGTCCATCTTCCTCAGAAGCTCCGGATCGATGGAGCTTACAAAACCCTTCATCTCTTTTCTCAATTCAGCAATTTCATCACCCAGAAGAAAATCATTCTCAATCAAGGTTTCACCTCCAGAAGGTTTGTTAAAAATTGAAGAGCGTTGATCAATTATTTATTTTTCCGTCAGTTCCAAGTTCGGAAACAATTCTCTCAACTATTCGTTTACCTATAAGCCCCTCAGCAGTTTTTCTTCTGCTTAACAAATCCTCCACTGTTTTTATCCCTGCATTGTGGAGCTTTCTTGCTCTTTTCCTTCCAACCCATCTAAGCCTGACAAGCTCAACAAGCTCATCCCTTATTCCAAACTTTATCCTTTCCTCAAGCTTTCCGCATTTTGCTGCTAAAGGACTGCCATAGAACTCAAGGATTCTTGTCAGAGCATGGATCAGCCACTCAGCTGTCTCGACTATTCTTCTCAAGTCTCCAGGAGCGATGCTATACTTTGAGCATATAACATCCTCATCCCTCTCATTTATCCAGTCGTAAAGCATCAGTGCAGTTTTGAACTCCCTCAGAAACCAGTCATAATCCGAGGAGTGGTAGGATGGGAAGTAGGTTAGCTCATCTCTGAAGTGCTCTGCCTCCTCCTCAATCCATATATCGCTTTTTCTGAGGTAGAGATGCTCCATGTCTGGAGTTCTGCACAAAAGGTGAAGGACTGCCATATCCGAGAGATCGGAATATCTGTCTGCAGCCTCCTTGAAGATGAATCCGGAGAGAGGATCTATGTATAGCTTTGAAACCATCTTTCCGATTTCTGTTGCTGCGTAAACTTCATCTCCATCCACAAATCCCCAGTTGCTGAGCTGAATGATTATCCTCTGGATCTCCCATCTCATAGTGAATTCATTTTGATAGGCAAAGAAGGTTGATAAAAAGAACTCCTCGATCTCATTCATTGTATTCGCAATCTCCTCTGAAATTATTGAGAGGGTGTGAAATCTCAGGTGGTTCTCGGCTCCGAGCTTTGATGTTATTTTTTCAGGATCACCGAGGATGTATCTCTCAATGAAGTTCAGCGCCTCTGTTTTTGATTTGCAAAATATCAGCGACTCTCCATAACTGTCAAGCCCAGGTCTTCCTGCCCTTCCTGCCATCTGCTTGTACTCTCCAACCCCAATCAGAACATTTCCCATTCCCGACTCGTATCTTCTCATTCCTCTGATTACCACCCTCCTTGCAGGTAGATTGACACCAGCTGCAAGAGTTGGAGTTGCGCATATCACTTTTATCCTCCTTTTTTTAAACTCGTTCTCAACTATCTCCCTCTGATAGCTTAAAAGCCCTGCATGGTGAAAGGCTGTGCCATTTGCAGCACATCTTGCCAGCTTCTGGCTCATCTCACCGTCATTCTCAAGAATTATCTCCTCCGCAATCTCTCTGTTGTCATCGCAGTAATCTCTTGCAACCGGTGCCAGCTTCTCTGCCATTGACTCCGCATACCTCCTCGTTGACTCGAATATCAGAACCTGCCCTCCATCCTTCAGAGTGTCCTCAACCACATCCTCAATACCCCTACCACAATTTATCTCCTCAATCGTGCTTCCATTCAGCCTCAGAATTTTTCCCGGATAGAAGGCGCTCTCATAGAGAGGAACAGGCCTCCAGTCGCTCGAAACAAGCTCAGCATCAAGCCACTCCGCAATCTCGTCTGCATTTGGAATTGTTGCAGATAATGCGATTATTCTCAGGGATGGGTTCAGCCTTCTCAGTTTTGCAACAAGCACCTCTATAACCGCACCTCTCCTTGCAGAATCAAGCAGGTGAGCCTCATCAATAACAAGCAGGCTTATCTTCCTTATCCACCCGGCCTGGTTTCTCACAAGAGAATCTGCCTTCTCGCTTGTTGTGATTATTATGTCTGCATTTCCGAGCCATTCATCCCTGCTTTCGTAATCGCCCGTTGATATCGCCACCTCTATGCCTATGTCTCTCCACTTCATGAAATCTCTGTACTTCTCGCTTGCAAGGGCTTTCAAGGGCACAGCATAGAGGCACTTTCCACCCCTGATTATTTCATGAACCATTGCAAGCTCAGCAATAAGCGTTTTTCCGCTTGCAGTTGGGATTGCTATGACCATGTTTTTTGATGAAAACAATCCTCTTTCAACTGCCTGAATCTGAGGGGGATACAGATTTCTGATTCCAGCTTTCTGAAGAATCTCAATGCCGTACGTGCCTATGTACTTTCTCAGGTTTTCAATCTCCATCTTATCAGATTCCATCGGTTTCTCCAGAATATAGTAATTTCGCAAAAGGTTTATTATTTATACCAATCCACACTGATTTATGGAACCAAAATACGCAATCATCGCTTTCATTGTTATAGGTGGAATTCTTGTTTTTTACGGGCTGATATCATCCAATTCCAGTGGGTTTAATGAGAAAGGGTGGTACAGCTTTGATGAGGGAATGAAAAAGGCAAAAGAGGAGAACAAGGAAGTTCTGGTTTTTGTAACACTCCCAACATGTGTGTGGTGTGAAAGAATGAAAAAGGAAACGTTCAGTGATAAAGATGTCATGAAAAGGCTTGAAGCCAAATACGTGCCTGTGCTTGTTGACGCATCTAAGGACTCCGCCATAAATAAAATTGCGCCCCTTTTTGGGGGGGATATAAGCACTCCGGCCTTCGTGATATACAGTCCGGATGGAAAACCCATTGATGGGTGGGTTGGCTACCTCTCAAAAGAGGAATTCATAAAAAGAGTCGGAATCTGAAGATTGAGACATCAATAAACTTTTTATTGTCTTCAGCAGATACATCTTGTTTATTACTCTCATTTTCAGTGGAGGTGGAGCCTTTGAGAAAGTATCGAAGAGAGCATCTCAAGATTGCTGAGCTTCCCAGCTTTGTTGAGATAAGTGAAAATGCAAGAAAAAAGGTTGAAAAGGTAATGGATGGATTCGATCTGACATCTGCTGTTCTCCTGTCTGGAAAAACGAGCTTTGAAGTTGCCGGGTCGAAGATTTATGAGAAGGTAAAGGAGAGAGTTATAGAGGTTTTTTATGTTGAAAAGGCGAGAATGGATGAAGTGAGGAGACTTGAATTTCAGATAGGCTATTCCGATGTTGACTGCGTCATGGGTATTGGAGGTGGAAAGGTTCTCGATCTCGGGAAGGTTCTTGCCTCAGAACTGAATGTTGCCTTCATAAGCATTCCAACAGTTGCATCCCATGATGGCATTGCCTCACCTGTTGCAAGCTTCAAGGAGGAGAACAGACCCGTATCGATCTCAACAAACCCTCCAACTGCTGTTCTTGCAGACCTCACAATACTGAGAAGGAGCCCTGTCAGGTATCTGAGATCGGGGTACGGAGATTTGATATCCAACATAACTGCAGTCAAGGACTGGATTCTGGCAAAAGAGAGGAGAGATGAAGAATACAGCGAAGTTGCTGCATCTATGGCAGTTATGCCAGCAAGCCTGATGCTTACGACGGCAAATCTCGACATCAGCAATCTCAAGCATCTGGAAATGCTGATCAGAGGACTTATTCTGAGCGGAGTATCAATAAGTCTCATCGGCTCAAGCAGACCTGCAAGCGGAGCAGAGCATAAATTCAGCCATGCGGTAGATTATCTTGGCTATGGAAACGCCCTTCATGGAGAGCAGGTTGGTATTGGTGCTATCATTATGGAGTACCTTCATCAGAAACATTACGGCATGGGAGACTGGGAAAGGATAAAGGAGTCCCTCGAGAGGGTTCAGGCACCAACAATGGCAAAGGAGATTGGTTTGACGAAGGATCAGATTATTGAAGCATTGCTTTTTGCAAAGAAAATAAGAAAAAGGAGATATACCATACTTGAAGATGTTGATCCAGACAGAAAAGAATTTGAGCTTGTTGTTGAGAAGACTGGTGTTGCTTAGGAGACGGGAATCAGAATTCCCTCCCTGTTTTTCAGTTCACCGCACTTTCCTCTGAATATCTCCACGATCTCAAAGCCGTTCATGATCACAAGGTAGCACTCATCACTTTCGTCAAGCCCGTAAACAGAATATGCTCTGCCAACTTTCTTCCCCCTTCTCTCTCCAAAAACAACCTCCTGAATTATCTCATTGAAAAACTGCCAGTTTTCATCTGCAAGAACCTGAAACGGATAGGTTGAGAGGATGCCTTTCAGCTCCTGAGCGACTTCGGGCTCATGAACTAAATTGCATTTCATACAGCTCCATATTGCATTCCCCTTCATTTCTCCTCCCGTCTCGTAAATCAGGCATGGGTAAAACGGACAGAAGCAGAATGAGCAGTCCTGTCCATCAAAATGGCATGGATAGTAATCGCAATCACCTTTTTCAATTCCCATCAGGGTCTCAAATAGCTCTCTGAGCGTCCTCTCCCTGAGATTCATTTCAGCATCGCCACCATATCTCCAACATTCACCCCGATATCGCTCGCAACAGGTTCGCATTTCGCCTTCAGCAGAAAGGCTATGTTCTTGTATCTGCTCTCTGATAAACATTCATAGTTCGCCATTCCCTTTGAGATTATGATGTCCGCCTGCTCCATTCTTTCTCTTGTAATATCTGGAAGCTCCTCCTCCATTATTCCTATCGCTCCCTTTCCATTTGTCAGAATCTCATCCGCAACCCTGTCAATTCCAGCAATCTTAGCATCCTCAGCTGTTGCATCACTCAGAACTGGTTTTGCTCTGACAACAAAGCTAACAAAGCCTCCAGCCTTCTTTATCTCCTCAACAAGAAGCCTGTCAAAAACGATTTCTCCAGCGTTGTCTGCGATGTAGACAACTTTCCCCCTGCAAAGATGCTTTATCTCACTGGTGTGGTCTATAACAAGCTCCTTCTCAAATTCCATCTGAAAGTAATCTCTGAAGTTGGAGTCATTCACGTCATGATCAAGAACACCATAATCGAAGCTGTTTCCGATTATGCTTGCCTTCACAGCATTTTTGAAAGTATCTCTTTTTTCAACCAATTTTACAACAAATGGAAGAATTTTCAGACTCTCCTGGTTTGCTCTCATCTTGAGCCTTTTGTATGGATCATCATTTCCGAGCATGCTATAAACAACTCTGTGGACTCTTGTTGATGCAACGGCATTGATCTCCCCTTTCCTGAATTCATCTGCGATGATCTCAATGGATTCCTGTATGATTTTGTTTGTTAGCCTTTCATCATCTGTGACAAGCCTGCATTCCTGATATATTCTGTTGAGCAGGCATGCCGGGCATTTGGCTTTCATCCTCATTGCTCACACATCCAGATTTTTCACTTCCGCTGAATGCTCCATTATGAAGTTCCTTCTGTCCTCAACATCCTCACCCATGAGAATCGTTATAAGTTCTTCAGCCATGGAAGCATCCTCAACTGTCACCTTCATGAGTATCCTGTTCTGGGGGTTCATTGTTGTCTCCCAAAGCTGTTCAGGATTCATCTCTCCAAGGCCTTTGTATCTCTGCACCTCCGCATTTCCAATTCTGCTCAGCAAATCCTCAAGCTCAGCATCGGAGTAAACATAGTAGGTCTTCTTTCCTTTTCTTACCCTGTAAAGGGGAGGCTGAGCAATGTAAAGATGCCCGTACTCAATGAGGGGTTTCATGTAGCGGTAGAAGAATGTCAGAAGGAGGGTTCTTATGTGGGCACCATCCACATCAGCATCCGTCATTATTATTACCTTTCCGTATCTGATTCTGTTCACATCAAACTCCTTCCCCATCCCCGCTCCTACGGCTGAGATTATAGCCTTGACTTCCTCATTTCTCAAAACTTTCATCAGGCCAGCTTTCTCAACATTTATGATCTTCCCCCTTATTGGCAGAATAGCCTGAAATCTTCTGTCCCTTGCCTGCTTCGCTGAACCTCCAGCAGACTCACCCTCAACGATGAACAGTTCCCTCTCAGATGAATCTCTTGAAGAGCAGTCTGCAAGCTTTCCTGGAAGAGTTGCAACCTCACTCTTTCTTTTCACAAGCTCTCTCGCCTTCTTCGCTGCTTCCCTTGCTTTTCTTGTTGTCTGGCATTTCTCTATTATCCTGTTTGCAGAATCGGGATTCTCCTCAAGCCACTCAAGAACCCTTCTGTAAACAACACTCTCAACAGCCTTTCTTATCTCGCTGTTGCTGAGCTTTGTCTTTGTTTGTCCTTCAAACTGGGGTTCAGGCAGTTTTACAGATATTATCGCTGTGAGACCTTCTCTTATATCCAGACCAGAAAGAGGTGTGTACTTCTTTATGAATTTTCTGCCGTACTCGTTTAAAGCTCTTGTCAAACCCGCTCTGAATCCAACAACATGCGTTCCACCTTCATCGTTGTGTATGTTGTTCGCATAAGCAAGAACAACCTCATGATCTGAATTCGTGAACTGAACAGCAACCTCAATCTCGTTATCATCAACCCTCTCATGGAAGTAAATGGGATCATGGAACTTCTGCTTTCCCCTGTTCAGGGATTTTATGTAATCCATTATCCCCCTCTCAGAATGAAAAACCTCCCTCTTGTTCTTTCTCTCGTCAATCAGTTCTATTGTAACTCCTTTTGTGAGGTAGGCAAGCTCCTTCAGCCTGTGGGCAACAATATCGTACCTGAACTCTGTCGTTTCAAAAATCTCCTCATCAGGCTTGAATCTGACTATTGTGCCTGTCTCGCCACTCTCTCCCACAATTTCAAGTGATGTTTTTGAAATTCCTCTCTCAAATCTCTGAAAGTAGATTTTTCCGTCCCTCTTAACATAAACCTCCATCCACTCTGAGAGAGCGTTAACAACAGAAACACCAACTCCATGCAATCCTCCTGAAACCCTGTAGGCTTTTTTGCTGAACTTTCCTCCTGCATGAAGCTTTGTCATCACTATCTCAAGGGCAGATTTACCAAGAGAGTGCATCTCGGTTGGGATTCCCCTTCCATTATCCTCAACACTGGCACTCCCATCATCGTGAAGAATTACCTTTATCTTGCTGCAAAATCCTGCGAGAGCCTCATCAATTGAGTTGTCAACAACCTCCCAGAGAAGGTGGTGAAGCCCTCTTATGCCAATACCGCCTATGTACATTCCCGGCCTCTTTCTGACAGCTTCAAGATCGCTGAGAACCTCAATATGCTCGGCTGAGTACTCCATATCTTCACCTCGGCAATAGCATACTGAATTAAGCCAATATGGTTTAAAATGTTAATTGTAATGATTTATTCTGTTCTAAAGTTTCACGGGCATCCATTCTCTTTCCACCCCCTGAACCTGTAGTACTGTCTGAGCATCTCTTTCACATCTTCATAGCTGAATGTCTTTCCTGTTAAGTAGTCCTTCCACACCTTCTCCCCTCCCCAGGTTTTAAGCGGCTCAAAGAACTTTTTTGGAGGGAGATCATCCTCCATATCGTAACCCTCCATACAGTTCAACCTCCTTGCAAGGCTGAAGGCCTCTCCAGCAGCCCTGAACATTTCATCTATGCTGGTCTCAATTCCTGTTGCCGATGTGAAAATTCTGGTAAGAATATCCCTGTCAAGGTTGCTTGCGATGCTCTCCCTCCTGCAGATTCCCATTCCGTTGAGCATCCAGAGCCAGTTCTCTGCTGCAAGTGTGTATATAGCGGGATTCAGACCATCTTTAAATGTCTCCTCAACAAGCCTGTCATCTGCCCCTGCATTCCTCATGAAATTTTCAACGCTCTCCTTTCTCCTTCCTGGAAGGACAGTAACAGTGACTGGGCCTTCCTGAGCGCCTCTTGGGTTTGTCAGGAGTCCAAATGCCTCACTTCCCGATGAAACTCTCGGGTCAAAAAGCGGCTCGACCTTTTTTATGAAGTAGTCATTAAAATCAAAGTGCTTCTTAAGCCCATCCACACCATCTGCGAGAATTTTACCAGCTCCTTCTCTGTTAACAACTTCGTTCATAATTCGTATCACCGATTCAGCATCCCTCTTAATTTCAATCCGGGCCAAACCTCTTTCCTTGAGAGTTGCAAGAATGTCAAAAAGCTCAGCGAAAAGCATTGCGTCAATCCCAAGTCTGTTGGCTATGTCATGACACAGAACTGCTTTTTCAGCACTCTCAACCCCGCACTTCACGCCAAACTCGTAGGCAACTCCAAGGTAGAGTGAGGTTGATGTCTGAATCTCACTGCCATCTATTCTGGCTCTGATTGCCGATTTGCAGGGAGATGGGCAGCCGTGGCAGCCGACACTTCTCACCTTAATTCCGCTGAGATACCTTTCAACACCAAATTCCCGGGCCACCCTCCTGTCAACCGCAACAGACTTCATTTCCCTTGCAAGGTACCCGTGTTCAGCCCAGTTCGCCCAGGCAGCCATTATTCCCTGCTCAGCATACAGTTTTGCAATTTTGCTTCTCAGTATTCTCCTTCGAAGCTCTTTTGCAGCTCTGATGAACTCGTCTCTGTCACATATCTCTGCCTCTCCACTTCCGCCAACCCTGATGGCCTTGACGTTTTTTGATCCCATCACAGCTCCAAGCCCGGCCTTGCCGAGATGGTGAATTCCATCAACAAGGCTTATCGCATACCTGATGAGGTGCTCTCCTGCCCTTCCTATTGTTATGACGCTCCTGCCGCTCTTTTTGAGCATCTCATAACTTTCAATGGCATCACTCCCCCAGAAGTTCGCTCTTCTTATTTCAACGCTACCATCAAACACATCTACCCATACAGGACAGGGAGCTTTTCCCCTGATGAGTATGAAATCGTATCCTGCTCGTTTCATGTCTCTCGCAAGCCTTCCCCCAACAACCGATGGCCCGTAGGTGCTGTTCAGGGGATTCTTAGTAACTGCCACAGCTTTAACAGCTCCGGGAACACCGGTATTTGTCAGAACTCCCGCAGAGAGAATGATGAAGTTATCCTCAGAGAGAGCGTCAAACCTTCCGGCCAGTTTTTCGGCAATCTCATAGGCGATGCCTATGGTTCCAAGCCATCTCTCATATTTCTCCACCTCAACCTCGTAAATCTCATGTTTTTGATCTGTCAGATCTATTTCCAGAATCCTTCCCGTGAAGCTCATCCATCTCACCTATCGAGATCAGCCGTTGCTCTGAATAATAAACCCTGCGAGACTTTTAACAAAGACCCTGCTGTCCCCGCTGTCTGCATACTGATCTGTAAATCCTGCATCATCACCAGCAACTACCACATATCCTCTCCCATATCTCCTGAAGCCGGCGAGACCCATGTCATTCCTGTCAGAGAACCTGAGTTCTCTTATCTTTTCAGTGATTACGGGATTCCCGACCCTGAAAGCACCGTACAATACTATTTTCTCAACATTTTCGGTGAGGATGTTGCTTTTAACAGGGACGCCTGTAACCACATCTCCCTCTATTGGTTCACCTTCCACATCAAAGCCCACCATCTCCCCTTCATCAACTCTGTGAGCTGGTCCAAGAGGCATGCAAGCTCTGGCACCTTTCAAATCCTCAATCCCTCCATTGACAACCTTAACTCCCGA
>JALUWC010000050.1 GCA_027019885.1 Geoglobus sp. | reverse complement strand
ATACATATGTGGCTGCTATGATCAAAAAGGATGCAGAGCTCACATTGAAGCTAACGAGCAATGGCACAAAAGCAACCACAAACCTGACTGCAAAGATGGGATCAGCTACCGGAGAGGCTGAGCTGGTAAAAGGTTACAAGATTGCTGGAGTCGGACTTAAGAATGTTAACTCATCAACTGTTAAAGAATGGCTGAAAGCCTTCCCGTCGGATACAGTTGGCTTCAGTGTTGATAGAGGTGTTACAGGTAAAACATACAACTTCAAAATACTGCTTAAAGGCCTATCTGATGGAGAGTACTACCTTTACGTTGCTGCATGGAACTCAAGCAACTCCTCGCAAAGAGTTGTTGCATTTAACTGGGCTTCAGTTAAGATTTCAACAGTTACTCCGACCCCAGTATCTGTCGGCGGGGGTGCTGGTGGAGGAGGCATGGTTATTGTCCCGACACCTACACCATCACCTTCGCCAACTCCCACTCCAAAAACGACACCAACTCCAGTCATAACACCATCCCCAAAACCAACCCCGGCAGTTACGCCAACACCAAAGCCAACAGTAACTCCAGCTGTTACTCCGACAGTTACACCCACAGCAAAGCCGACTGCTACCCTGAAGCCGACACCTACACATAAACCATGGTGGAAGATTCCAGGATTTGAGGCAGTTATAGCCATCGCAGTCCTTGCAGTTATAGCGGTGTGGAAAAGAAGATGAGGCTTCGAACACTTCTGTTATTTTTTATTTTTCTGACTGCACTGGCTGGTGTTTCCTCTGCCAAAGTCATAAATTTCAGTATAAAGCCTGAAAACCCTGTTAAAGGTGATTTGGTCACGATTTACGGTACTGCCAGTCCGAATGAGGAGGTAAAGATTGACATCGCTTTTGAGAGGGTTGTGCAGGTGAAAAATGGTGAGTATGTTTTTGAGGTGAATGGAATAAATATTCCGGTTAAGAAAAACAGATTTACGGTTACATCTTATGGCTGCATTGATCTTGATGTTAGTGCCAAATGGAAAATTATTGACAGCATCTACTCCCCATGGGTCACTTTGAGCAGGGACGCCACAAATGGTGTAGCCAGCATCTCCCAGAGTATCCCAACAGGCGTATACAACGTTCTTATACATGGAAAATCAGGTCAGAGCTCTGTAAAGCTTAAAATTACTGCAACAGGATACATAACTGCTGATGGAAATGGGAAGTTCAGCTATTCATACGATACTTCCTCAATGCCCACCGGGAAGTTTACTGTATCGGCAGGAGATTTAACGAAGGTTATCACCCTTTTGACAGGCAGTTCGTCAAGCTCGACTGCAAGCTCAACAGGTTCTTCAGGTTCAGGAGGAGGGTCTTCTGCAGCCCTAACACCCACACCATCACCTTCGCCAACTCCCACTCCAAAAACGACACCAACTCCAGTCATAACACCATCCCCAAAACCAACCCCGGCAGTCACCAAAACTCATCCTGCGGAAACGCCCAGACCTCAAACACCCGTGAAAACACCCAATGCATATACTCATAACTCAACTCAGACTCCGGAAACTTCAAATCCAAACAATCAAAAGAATCAGACAAGCAAAACCAACCAAAACAAAAGAGTGTCGGTGCATGTGCCGGGATTCGAAATTCTCGGTGGAATTTTGGGTTTACTCCTGGCTGTTATTGCATCAAAAAGGTTAAAATATTAGGGTTAGACAGAGGTGATAGATGGATTGCGCTCATGAATCCAGAGAAAAAGACTGGGTAAAAGCGCAGAATGGAGTTATCAAACTTCACCCTTACTGCAACAAATGCGGCACTCTGAAAAATGTTTCATCGGATCGAGGAAAGAAAATTGGATACTTTGTAAAAACCCTGTCGAAAATCAGGAAGAATTTGAGGGCTGCTGGTTACAGGGTATCCGATGCTCAGGTTAGACTGATCATGAAAGAGCTATCCGAAATTGATGGGTTCGATGATATATGGTGGATAACATTCACAAAACAAAAGGAGATCTTTATACGGGTTGTGAAGGAGTATATTAATGTCTCAAAGGAGTTTCTTGAGGAGGTGGTATAGGGATTTCAGGATGAAGTCCAATTTTTAGATTTAGTCAAAACTTTGGACGTTTTCTGGCAAGCAGAGACTGAGCTTCAGGCGATGAGGAGGGCTTGTCGGAGTCAGTTGGGACTATCTATGTGTAATGGTATGCTGTTTCGGTGATAATATGAGTTTAGAAAAAGAAGGTTTGAAGCAGGGATATCAAAAACCACACCTTGAAAAGTGTCTTAGTTGGCTAAAATCATAAATGCGTCTTGTCTCAGTACGGCAACATGAATGTTCCTGAAGAAGTTATAGTTGGTCTTCATGTTATCACGTGGGAAAGAGAGAGTGTGTATCGGGATACTATCTTCTCAATATTGGGGTGTAGAAAAAACTTTTTAATTGGGAGAAACCTAATAGAATTAGTATGGAAATAAGCAAAGAGGATATGAAGGCCATCTTCCAAGACATCAAGGACATCAAAGAAAAGGTTGAGAATATGGGTATTATGCTCGAAGAATTACTGGAAATTTATACAGATGTGTTTTGTGAACTCCGAGATGGCTACATAGAGAAACTGGAAGAAATCAGGAAAGAAAGGGGTAGGATTTTTAGTTCTATAGAAGAATTTGATGAGTACTTCGAGTTGAATGAGTCAATATAGGTTTGAAATCAAGCCAACACTCGAGAAGAAACTTGTTAAAATTAAAAAGAAAGATAGTGCGCTATTTGTCGACGTAAGAGAAAAGATAAAGGAGGTTATAGAAAATCCCCAGCATTATAAACCGCTGAGATATGATCTGAAAGGATTGAGGAGAGTCCATGTCAAAAGGTCTTTTGTTCTCATCTTTGAAGTTGATGAAAATGACAGGATCGTTAGGTTTCTCGATTTAGACCATCACGACAGGATCTACAGGCGTTAGAAAGATTTACGTTTCATCAAGAATGCTATGATAATGATGAATCCTGTAACCTCCGAGATGAATACGTGGGGAAGAGGGAATGTATTCTGATATCACCCTCCCGAGAAATTCAAAACACGATAAGATGTAAATGGCTATGAATCAAGCCTGCTCGTAAGTAATGAACCAATAAAATGAACGATAGTTTTTTTAAGTTAAACGATTGTTCAATGTTGTGTGATAAGGGAATTCAGAAAATTTGTTGGGTTCAAAGTGCTCGAGTTCTTTATTACTTACCCATCTGTAGTGGTGCATCTCAAAGAACTGTCAAGAAAGATTGGGATAAGTCCAGGAAGTGCAAAAACTTACTGTGATATTTTTGAGAGAGATGGGATATTGCGTGCTAAGAGAAAAGGAAATCTCAGGATGATCACTCTTAACAACAGCGACTTTGCCGTAAGGGAATTGAAAAAAGCTTATTACGCAGTTTTGCTAAAGGAACTCGGTATAGAAAAAATAGCAGAGAACTGCACATCTCTTGCGATCTACGGTAGCTTTGCTTCAGGAAACTTTGACGAGAAAAGCGATCTGGATATCCTGATTATAGGTGAAGAAAGGAACGTAAATAAGGATTTTGTTCTCGAGCTTCAGGAAAAACTGGGTAGGGAAATACAGCTTACGGTCATGCCATATTACATATGGGAGAAAATGAAGAGAGAGGGTGATAAGTTCACTGAAAGTGTTCTTAGAAATTACATCCTAATTAAAGGTGCAGAGCTATGAAATTTCAGGAATGTTTAGATAAAGGGCTGATAAAAAGAGATCCTACGGCTGTTGAAAGAGTTGAGAATTCGTTGAAAATAGCGGAGAGATTTCTGAAATCTGTGAGAAAGAATATTGAAATAAATGAGTATGAAATGGCTGAATCGCAGCATACAACAGCGCATTTCATTCAGCAAGAGCACTTCTTTTTGCGAAGGGTTATGTTGAAAGGAGCCATTATTGTCTTGGCATTGCGATAAAATATTGTATGGGAAAAGGATTAAAATCCTTGAGTTAATTAATACCTTCGATAAAATTAGACTTTCAAGACATAACGTACAGTACGGTGGTTTTTTGGTGAGTGGGGAAGAGGCAGAGTTTGTTGCCATGATTGCGGAAGAAATCCTGAAAGTAGCCAGAGAAGAACTCAGAATCGTTTAGTTTGTGGAAACCACTTTTTCTCTTAAAAATGCTAAAATTATAGCCAAGCCTGTAATTTCT
>JALUWC010000049.1 GCA_027019885.1 Geoglobus sp. | reverse complement strand
TGACAGCATATATGATGGGGACACCGTCGCTGTAAAAACTCATTTTGGCGATAGAGGCACAACAAAAATGCTCAGGTCACTATTCATCAGAAAGGTCGTTGGAATGCTGAAGGAGAGAGGAGCGAGAGTTTTTGTAACCGAGACAACAGGGCTGGGAATTTTGAGAGACAGGTGCACAGCCATAGGAAGGCTTGAAATCGCTGAAGAGAATGGATTCACACCTCAAACAGTGAATGCACCGATAATCATAGCTGATGGCCTCAGGGGATTTGATGGGGTCAGAACTGAAGTCAATGGGAAGCATCTGAAAGAGGTCTATGTTGCAAAGGCCATCGCTGAGGCTGATTTTGTTGTTGTTGCAACCCACTTCAAACTTCACATGAGAGGTGGGATTGGAGGGGCGATGAAGAACATTGGAGTTGGCTGTGTTACAAAAACCACGAAATTTGACATACACCTTCCATCCCCGCCCGAAATTGAATTGAATAAATGCACCAAATGCAACAAGTGCATTGAGATATGCCCGTTTGATGCCATAATCGACTACAGAGTTGATGCTTCAAGGTGCATGAAATGCTTAGGCTGTTATGAGGTGTGCGAATATCAGGCAGTCAAAATCGGACCGTGGTTTGATGGAGATGATATTGCAGAGAGAATAGCTGAATCAACAAAAGGGGTTATGGATGTTGTTGGATTGGATAATTTTGCCTTCATAAACTTTGCAATGGATATCACTCCTCACTGTGACTGCCATCCATACAGCAGTGTTCAGCAAGTCCCGGACATTGGGATTTTTGCCTCCAGAGATATTGTGGCCATTGATAATGCAAGCATGCAGGCTTATTTGAGTGAGGAGAAAACATCAAAAGCTCTGATTAAAGACGATTTCTGGGAATGGACATCTCCATCAAGACAGATTGAGTATGCCGAAGAGCTCGGTCTGGGTATCAGGAACTACACCATCCGAGAAGTGGTATGAGAGATGTACTTTGTGATTTTCAAGCTTGATCGAGACAAGAAGATCCAGATTGGGAAGCTTGGAGAGATCGAGTTCAGAAAGGGATATTATATCTATGTCGGCTCTGCAAAAAGAGGGTTTTCAAAAAGAGTGAAAAGACACTTTTCAAGACACAAGAAACTTCACTGGCATGTGGATTATCTCAGTATCGAGGCTCAGGCCATTGAAGCCTTCAGATGCAGGGCTGATGAGCACACACTTGCAGAATTTGCATCCGGCTTTATGGAGAGCATAAAAGGCTTTGGAAGCTCTGACTGCAGATGTCACTCTCATCTTTTCTACTCCCCAACATATCCCGGAAGATTTATCGAGGAAGCGAAAAAACTTAATTACATACTCGCCGAGAGGCTGAATCATGAAGAACTATGAGGAGTTGCTTGAAAGAGCATACAGCATGCTCCCCGAAAAAGTTGTGAGTAGAGACAGGTTTGAGATTCCGAGGGTTAGTGTGCAGAAAGAGGGGAGCAGGACGATTGTCAAAAATTTTGGCTCAATTGCAAAGGCAATAAATAGAAATGAAACTCACCTCTATAAGTACATAGTAAAATCTTTGGGAACCGCTGGTGTTACAGAATCTGGAAGGCTCATACTTCAGGGAAAATTCACCGAAAGGGAGGTTCAGAAAGAAGTTGATGACTACGTCAGAACTTACGTTCTCTGTAAGGAATGTGGAGCTCCAGACACAGAGTTTGTCAGAGAGGAGAGAGTTCTGTTTGTGAAATGCCTTGCGTGCGGCGCCAAACACTCTGTCAAGGGATTATGAGCTTCAGGATGAAGATATACAGGGTTAAAGGAGAAATGATGGTTGCGGTTTGCGATGAAGAGATAGTTGGCAAGGATTTCAGAGAGGGCGAGTTCAGACTTGAGATTAAGGAGGAATTCTACGGAAAGGAGGTTTTTGAAGAGGATGAGGTTAAAAGAGCTTTGAAACAGGCCACAATAGCAAACATATCAGGTGAGAGAGCTGTGAAACTTGCCGTTAGTATAGGTATCGTTGATGAAAAGAGAATTCTGAGAGTAGGAGGATGTCCTCACGCACAGATGGTAGTGATGTAATCCCGACACAAAAACTTGCAGCCGAAGTGCTTGCAGTTGTCGAAAGTAGCAGCTTATCGGCAAAGTCAGCGCTCAGAGAGTACTTCGAAGATGTTGACATCGATTACAGAGTAAGGGGCAGCGTTCACGCCTACGTTTTTGAAGTGCTCAAGAGAAGAAACTTCATAGACTTCATACTCGAGAAAGCTCTTGGATTCAGGAATTTAAAGAGCATAAACCCGTTTCTGATAAATCTCCTGAAAATAGGAATTTACGAGATGTATTTTAAATCAGTTCCGCCACCCTTAGCCACAGATAGTGCTGTCAGAATTGCAAAGGAAGTGAGCCCAAGAGCAGCGAGTTTTGTTAATGCAATTCTGAGAAATGCTGAAAATGTTGATGTTGATGAGGAGCTTGAGAAAATAAAAAAGAGAAGCAGGAGAAAGTACATAGCCCTGAAGTACTTCCACCCCGAGTGGTATGTGAGGATTGCTGAAAAAATCACCTCTGATTACGAGAAACTCTTAATGTCGAACCTGTCTCAGACAGCGTACATTCGCGTTAACACCCTGCTGAGCTCTGAAGAGAAGGCAGTTAGACGACTTGAAAGGCAGGAGGTGGTTCTTGAAGAAACACCTCTCCCCGAGGTTTTCAGAGTTGTGTCTTATGTGAAACCCCTAACTATTCTCGATGGGTACGACAGGGATTTTGTCATTCAGGACCTTGCTTCCTGTCTTGTCTCGATTGCGGTCAATCCTGAGCCAGCAGATGTTATTGTGGATCTCGCATCTGCTCCGGGATCGAAAACAAGCCATTTAGCAGCACTTATGGAAAATAGAGGAAGGATAATTGCTGTGGACAGCTCAAAAGAGAGGATCGAGAGGATGAAGGTAAGGCTGAAGAGGCTTGGAGTCAGAAATGTTGAATGTACAGTCTACGACGGCACAAAGTTCAGGTATCTGGCAGAGAAGGTGCTCTTGGATGCTCCCTGCTCCTCGACAGGATCTGTAAGAAGCCATCCATCCATCAAGTGGAGATACTCTCCAAAAAAGCTTCAGGCTCTTTTAAAACTTCAGAGGAACATGCTCAGAAACTCAGCAAAAATAGCAGATGAGGTCATTTACTCCACCTGCAGCATAACGTTTGAGGAGAATGAGGAAAATCTGATGAAGCTGAACGGTATTTTTGAGGTTAAAAAGCTCAATCTTCCTGTGGGCATGCCGGGGATAAGGAAGTACGGCAGAAAGGTTTTTGACAGGGCTGAGAGGGTTGTCAGGCTTTACCCGCACATCCACAACACTTCAGGATTCTTCATATCAAGGCTATCTGTAAAGAGCTAATGACTCTTTTCAGTCATTCTAAAGCTTTTGAAAAACGGACCCTTCCAGTAACCTATCCTGTCGATCTTTATCTCAACTATCACATCCCCTCTGTCCTCAAACTCAACAAACTCAGAGTATTTGGATTTGAATAGCTCGTACACAGTGTACAGGATGTCATATTCATACATTTCCACCTCCCCTGGGATGTAAACCTTGGCAGTTCCAGAGATCAGAATTCCCTCGTTGTTGAATGGATCATCCTCATCTCTGACATCAACCACAAGACTCACATGCCTGTCTCTGAGAATGTTTCTTATCTTTTTTGAGCCATATTCTGACATGAAGTATATCGAGCTTCTTTGATCATAGACAAAGAATATGGGTGTGATGTGGGGATATACTCCCTTTGTGCAGAGATATCCAAAATAATTCGTGTTGAGCAGCTCCCTGACTTCCTGAGCAAGCATGATCATCACAACCTTATCCTGATTCTTCTTGCTCCCCTCCAGTAAACAACCTTTTCGGGGATAACCTCAACTGGAACCCTCTTCATTATTGGGGTGAGTCTCCATGCATCGGGAAGCATCTCCTTTCTTTCTCCATATTTTCTCAGATACAGCCCGTACTTTGTTCTGAAAAGCCTCAAAACTCTCAGTAACTTTATCAGATGGAGAACAATATGCCATGAGTCATAAATTCTCACGTATCCGTATATCATTATCGCTCTGTTTCTGAAGAAATCTCTCTCGTCTCTCTCGTCGATTAAAACTGCAATCCTTGGATTCTTCTTCATAAGTCTGAATTTAACGCTTTTTCTCGAGGTGACAAAGAATAGGTCGTGCCCGTCAAACACCTGAACAACTGGGGTTAGATGAGGATATTTGCTGCCTGTAAGTCCGATGTATGCAAATTTAGCCGTGGTGAGGAGGTCAACCATATCAGGTGGAAGCCATGGAACTCGCCTGATTATCAGAATTGACAGAAATGAAAGTCCTATCAGGGTTATAGAGTAGAGCATAACGCCTGCCACCAGAGTCGTGTCTATGCTTACAACAGGGAGGAGCAAAAAACCGGCTGAGCCAAAAAGGAGACTGTTTCTGTCAATTCTGTGCATGGTCTTCAGATCATTCAGAAAGGTGTAGTCCATTGATTTCCTCTGCTTGGAGGCAATTAGAAGCTTCCAGGATCTGGTTAAGTTCATCAAACAAACCCAGAATCCTATTCCGGCTCTGTAAGCAATGTCCCACACGAGAATTAATGCGAAAAAGATTACATACCTGTTACTCCTGAGGTAATGCTCGAACACCACACCATTTGAAAAGAGATGAAATGTGAGAGGGATAAAAAATCCTGCACCAATTATAAATTCAGGTCTGTATTTGCTGAAAAGAAGCTTTCTGTAATTTTCAACAACCTCCTTTTCTTTTTCACTCAATGAAGGCCTGAAAGTTCTGATCATTGGAGCGAGAACAAGTGTAAGTCTGCTCCACAGCACAACAACAAATATTGCAAGAGCTCCCATAACTGCTGAAATGGGAGGTAAGTTTGCCAGATATGAGATCAAAAGACCGGCGATCAGCATTATCAAGAGCTGGAATAGCACAGCATTCTCTCTGTCAAGGAATGAGAATGGAGGCACTTTCTCAACAATCAACTCGTAAATCCATTTTTCCATCACATTTCACCCTTCGACTGAGAGAGAAAATCCCGGAGTGCTTTTAAAACTTTATTTTCTGTAATTCTACGGCGATTGATGTTGTGATGCATCCAAGAAAAAGATATATCAATACACCCGTTAATTTCCACCTGATGAAAAATGAGTACATGGTGACAATAGCAGCCGGTCTCGTATTGCTTTCCCTGTCGTACACAATAGCTCCTCAGTCTCACCATTACTCCATGATGGTGTCTCCACTCTACGGAATTGTGCCGTCAATTCTGGCGTTAACAGGGATAGTGCTCGTCGTAATCCCGATAATGTTCCAGATACAGGCAGACAGGCAGCAGCAAGGTAAGAACACCGCCCAGACGGATACAGGAGACCAGGACGAGATCATTGAGGCAGAGGAAAATGAGGGTTGTGAAAAAATCGCCGTTGCAGAAAAGCTTCTCGATGAGGATGAGAAGAAAATATTCAGAATTGTCGTCGAGAATGAGGGCATAACGCAGGATTCATTGCATTTCAGAACCGGATTTTCTCACTCAAAAATTTCAATGATAATAAAGAAGCTTGAGGAAAAGGATCTGATATACAGAGAGAGGTTCGGGAAAACCTACAGGATTTACGTGAGTGACTGGATCAAGGAATAGAGGCCAAGAAATATATATGACGAACCTGACAAATAATCTATGGAGCGGAATCTGAACGTTGTTCTTATCGCAGTTCTTGCATTTGTGGCAGGATTTCTTGCTGCAAACATATTCCATTACGGCTTTGGCAGTTACATGCCATACCAGCAGTACAGACTGCCAAACAAAGCAGAATACTCATCCAATGGCGAGATGATCTTCATGACTGGGGTGAACGATAGAGGCGAGAGGATTCCATTCACTGCTGGGCCTCAATGGCTGTACATGCATGGTGGAGGGTGTGCAAGCTGCCACGGCGATGATGGGAAAGGTGGAATTTATCCAATGATGTGCGGGATAAAAACACCCGACATAAGATACTCAACTCTAAATAAAACTCACGGAATGAGCAAGGAAGATATAATCAGAGCGATTACAAAGGGAGTTGGTGATGAGGGTGAAGAGCTTGATCTCTGCATGCCGAGATGGCAGATGTCTGAGAAAGACATCAATGATGTCCTTGAATATCTGAAACAGCTTGGTTGAACGCTTTTTCAGCAATTACAAGCCTGAAAACCGATAACATGAGCTTCACATCCCTTACAATGATGAATCCAGCATTTTTTATGTTTTCAACTGTCTTCCTGTTGATTTCAGGACCTATAACCCTGATTGCTGGATTGACGGCATCCATCAGCTTTCCCACAATCTCATTCTCACTTCGCACATGCTCAAGAAAATATGCTCTTCCACCAGTTTTAAGAACTCTGTAAAGCTCTTTAAGACCATTTTCTGGATTCTCAACTGAGCAGAAGACGTATGTGGATATTACGCCATCAAAGCTCTCATCCCTGAATGGAAGATACTCAGCATCTCCCTGAACAAAATCAATTTTTTTATTCAAATCGAACGCTCTTTTTACTGCTTTTTTGAGCATTTTATGGCTTATATCAAGACCAGCTACATCCCAATTACTGTAATATAAGATGTTCTTTCCTGTTCCAATTCCCACTTCAAGAATTTTCCCACTCTCAACATATCTGAAAAGCTCAGACCGCCATTTAGAAAATGCCATCAACTCCATTGGCAACTCGAAAATGTCGTACACTCCTGCCACTCTGTCGTATCTTCTTTTGTCAGTGCCTTTCTTGACCATATTTTACATCTGATGAAAAAGATTTATATACCTGTCTTTCCTGCCTCCTCTATGAGCAAACTCGCTTACCTTGCAGTGATTATCGCCTTAACTGCTGGATTGGCTGCAGGATACTGGTATTTCGGAAACTCTGGAAATGGGAACGAGAAAAACATCAAATCAGTAGCATTTGACAGGGCTGTTACGGTTTACAAGGGAAAATACTGTGGATGCTGTAACCTTTACACGGAATATCTAAGATCCAGGGGTTATAAGGTTGATGTGGTGGAGGTTCAAAACATAATTGAGATGCAAAGAGAGCTTGGAATTCCCAGTGAGATGGCAAGCTGTCACACATCTGTAACAAACGGCTACATTGTCGTGGGACATGTTCCAGTCGAGGCGATAGATGAGCTGTTAAAGAATAAACCCCATATAAAGGGAATTTCTCTCCCAGGAATGCCATCCGGCTCTCCTGGAATGCCTGGAGAAAAGAAAGGGCCCTTTGTGATATACATCCTGTCTGATTCTGGCAGAAAGGTGTTCATAAAGCTCTGATGGAAACATTTTTATATTGTTTTTCATCAAATGTAAAATATGGAAATGAGAAAGCTTGCATTAATCCTGATACTGATTGGTGTAGCATTTGCAGGGCTTGCAATGAAAAACAAGGTAACAAACAGGTCATTTAGCGAAGATGAGCTTACAAAAATCAGTGAGGGAAACATTCAGGTTACAGCAGTGTTCCTCAATCCGAAGTATCCTGATCTTAAAAAGGCGACGTTCTACCTCCGCCTTGACACTCATTCAGGCAATCTTTACAGATTTGATCTGAAAAACTCGACCGTTCTTGTGGTTGGTGGAAAGGAGTTCAGGCCGATTTCATGGAAAGAAGATGAGAGATCATGGGGTCACCACAGATACGGATTCATGGAGTTTCCAGAGGAGGCTCTTAAAGAGATATACAGCCAGATGAGTTTCAGCCTGAAGATAAACATTGATGGAGAGAGGGTTCTGAAATGGGAGACTTAGCAGACAGAAGGCTGATTTATGGCTTTCTCGGTTCAGCACTCCTGATCCTGTTCTACGCTGGAATAAACTACCTCACAGGTGGCAGTGAGGCGGTTTACTGGAATCTGAAGAACTATCTCCCATACATCGCCATCATTGACATGGGCTTTGGGCTTCAAATAGCGCTTTTCACCCACATCAGATCCTTTGGCAAGAGCTGCAACGCCATAGCCAGCACATCTGTTACGGGGGGAAGCATGGTTGCATGCTGCCTCCACCACATAACAGACTTCATTCCGTTTCTCGGAGCTGGACTCTTTCTATCTCAGCTGACCGAAATTTTCTTCATGGTCGGTGCAGCATCGAGCATCATTGGAACAACATGGATGCTATCGGTAATTCAGAAGGGGGAGATGTACTCCGGCTCAAGGGTTCTATCAGAGATCATGCGGGTTGATTACTCCACTCTGAAGGATGTTCTTATCGTTCTCTCGGCCATTGCGATACTGTGGAAATACCTCACTGAGCCCTACATGACATTCTGAGCATTATGGGTAGTACACAAAATCCCTGACTTCCTCAAAGATCGACAGATCAGCGCTCCTCTTAACCCCTGAAACAATCTTTTTCAGAATGTCTATTGCCCCAATTCTGTTCAGTGGGTGATTGTTGTTGCCGCACTGGTAGCTGTATGTGCATCTCGGGCATCCATCAACCCTCTTGCAATCGCAGTTTTCGAGAACATCAAGGGATATGCGGAACGCCCTGTCCATTCTGCTGAACAGAAGCTTGCTCATGCCATTCCCACCTTCCGTGGCATCGTAAACAAATATGTACCCATCGGAGGTTGATATCCCTCCGATTGCGTTGCTTCCTCCTCCGGTTATTGCGTCGCTTGTTTCAATTATCGCATGCTCAAGTGCATGAAAAGAGCCAGCAAAGAAATCCTCATAATTCATTTTCTCAGGATAGGGGCTTGTGAAAACGAATCCCCTTGTTCTGAATGTATAGGACAGAGGTCTGGCCAAGTACTCGACCCTCACCTTTTCATCATCAAAGGGTTTTCTCACGGTGTACCCGCTAACCACAACCGCCAGCTCCATCTCGCAGTAGTGGGCTTTCACAGGATGCTCCATTTTTTCGGCAACTCTGACAACTTTTGGAAGTGCGGTGTATATCGGTGATGTTGTGAGATTCGCATCTGTCTCCTCTACAATGGCCCTCATCCCCTTCAGATCAAGTCTCTCTACAACGTACCTCTTTCTGTTGTGCAGAAATACAGCGTTTGGATGAAGCTCCCTGACCGCCATTGGAAGCGCCCTTTCTCCGATCACCCTGCCATCAAAAACAATTTTTACTCTCTTTCCGGCCCCTCTTATGCCGGAGTTCAGCTGCTGATCAGGCTGAGCTATGTAGAAGTCTCCAGCATCAATAAGCAACCCCTCATCAACCATCCTCTCCGCAATCTCTCTTTCCACCTCATTTTTCAGCAGGGGCATTTCCCTGGCCATTGAGAGGATGTGGTGCCTCGCAGCAAGCTCGTTCCATCTTTCAGCATAGCACATCATTTTCTCCCTGTAGTATTCATCTATGTTCCTTCTGTAGTATTCTCCTATGGCAGTCTCGTCTCTCAGAACGAGGATTCCAAGACCTCTGTTCTTCATTCTCCCCGCTCTTCCAGCTCTCTGAAGAAAAACCGGAAATGGAACAAGCTCGCTGATGACGCAGTCAACATCTCCTATGTCTATTCCAAGCTCAAGGGTTGATGTGGATACAAGAACCCTGATCCTGCCATCCCTGAACATTCTCTCAGCTCTTTCCCTCTCTTTTTTTGGCAATCCAGCCTTGTGAACCAGACATCTGATTCCATTTCTCTCAAGAATCCAGGCCACTGTCTCCACTGACTTGTAGCTGTTTCCAAAAATCAAAATCTTCCTGCCTCCAAGCCTGAGAACCAGATCCCTGACAGCATCGTAAAAGCTTCCGCAAACAACCATCATTCTCTGCGGTGAGCCTCTTCCATCAAATCTGACAACGTCAAAATTCCTGTCAAACAGCAGTCTTCCAAACTCATCAGGGTTGTCGATTGTTGCAGAGCATGCAGCAATCTGTGGTGATGTGAATCTCTCAATTCTCCGCACAAGCCAGTATATGCTGGACCCGAGAAAGCCTGAATAGGAATGGAGCTCGTCAAAAACAATTATCCTTGTCTGCTCAGCAAACTCCCTGAATTCAGGTGTATTGCGAAGATGGTGGTCAATCATGTCCGGATTTGTCAGAACTATGTCCGCTTTTCCGCTGTAAACCTTTTTTCTCTCGCCATATCCAGAATCACCATCAAATTTAACTGCATTTAGCTCACATGAACCGGCGTAATGAGCGATCTTCTCAAGCTGATCCTTGGTTAGAGCTTTTGTTGGATAGATGATCAGGCCCTTCCCCCCATCCTTCAGCATTTCAATCATGGGAATTGCAAACGCCTCCGTCTTTCCCATTCCGGTTGGAGCGGTGATTATAACATCTCTTCGATTCCTGATCAGTTCAAGAGCCTCTTTCTGGAATTCGTAAAGCCTGAGTATCCCTTTACTCTTCAGGGCAATTTTCAGTTCCCCGGTTATGTTCAGAGAGTCCACCGGCACAGATGGAAAGGCATCTGCCTCAATCTCCCTGAAATCAACAACCTCATAATCTGCCTGAAAAATGCTTTTCAGGCTCTCATCCCTGCATGATTCCCTGAAAATCTCCATGTTCTTTTCAGCGATGCTCTTTTTGTGACATGCACATCTGCTTTTGATTCTCTTGCATGAGGGACAGAAGAAGTCATCTGCATTCATTCAGACTGGAATCCAGAGATATGTTATATTTTCCTTGCCCCTCCTGTGAAGCAAATGATTATTATATCTCCTGACACAATCCTATTCTGAATGCTGTGGGTCGAGAAGTACAGACCTGAAAGCCTCGATGATGTTGTTGCAGACAGGCCATTGATCCAGAAGGTAGTATCGTGGGCTGAGAAATGGAAAAAAGGGGAAAGGCAGAAGCCATTGCTGCTTGCAGGCCCTCCTGGAGTCGGAAAAACATCCCTCGCAATTGCCCTTGCAAATACAATGGGATGGGAGATTGTTGAACTGAATGCAAGCGATCAGAGAAGCTGGAACATAATAAACAGAATAGTGGGAGAGGGAGCTTTCAACGAGACGATAAGCGATGATGGCGAGTTCCTCTCGTCCAAGGCTGGAAGACTGAAACTGATAATCCTTGACGAGGTTGACAACGTTCACAAAAAGGAGGATGCTGGTGGAGAGGGGGCTCTTCTGAGAATAGTGAAGAGAAAACCACCCCAGCCCATGATTCTCATTGCAAACGATCCATACAGCCTTTCGTCTGATCTGAGAAAACAGGTGGAGATGGTAAACTTCAAAAGACTTAAAAAGAACCAGATTGCGAAGGTGCTTGAAAGGATATGTCTCAGGGAAAGTGTAAGGTGTGACAGGGAGGTTCTGAAGCTCATAGCCGAAAACTCTGGCGGGGATCTAAGAGCGGCGATAAACGATCTTCAGGCAATAGTCGAAGGAAGAGATGTTGTAAGGCCTGAAGATGTTGTCACGGGAAAGAGAACGCAGGAGATAGACATTTTCAGATTTCTTCAGAAGGTGTTCAAGACAAAGGTTCCTGCTCACAGCGATGCGATGCTGCTTGATGAAAGCCCGGACGATCTGATAATGTGGATAGAGGAGAACCTGCCGCTTGAATATGGGGGTGAGACTCTCTTCAAAGCCTACAGGATCGTTTCAAGAGCAGACATCTTTCTTGGCAGAGTGAGGAAAAGACAGTTCTACAGGCTCTGGAAGTACTCAACCTATCTTATGACCACAGGAGTGCAGAGTGTCAGGGATGAGCCAAAGAGAGGGTTTACCAGATACCAGCCGCCTTCCGTATGGAAAAAGCTGATGTATGCGAGGAAAAGGAGAGAGATGTTCAGAAACATCATGAAAAAGATTGGAAGGTACTCTCACATGTCATCCAGAAAGGCCATGGAGCAGTACCACTTTGTCAGGTATCTGATTGAAAGGCTTGACACCCAAACGGCCTCCAGAATTTCTGCTTTTTACACATTTACAAAAGATGAGCTTGAGTTTATGGCTGGGGGCGAGAAGGCTGAAGAGATTGCAGAATTCGTAGAGAAGCACAGGTTGCACAGGGTGGAGGATGAGACGTTTCTTTCTACCTATACAAGAATGGACACAGATGAGGTTCTTGAGGAGAAAGAGGCCGGGAGAGAGGTGGAAGAGAAAGAGAAGGAGGTAAAGACCGATCATGGAAAGAGACAAAAAACGCTCACCCTCGATGCCTTCTTTGGAGATGATTGAGGGAAAAGCTGGGATACACGGCTACATATCCAGGACAGAGGGCGTAGGTGGGAGAATAAAGGAAAGCGAGGACGATTTTTTTGTTGAAGAGATTCTGGATGTGGATCTGAAGGAGAGCGGGAAGTACATTGTCATTAAAGTAACAAAGAGGAACTGGGACACGATGAACTTTGTCAGGATACTGTCGAATGCGCTTCACATGAGCAGAAAGGCAATAGGATACGCGGGAACAAAGGACAAGAGAGCTCTAACAGTTCAGTATCTTTCAATCCCGCTGAGAGATGGTATGGATGAAAGGATCAAGAGTGTGAAGATAAAGGATGCTGAAATAGAAATTGCAGGATATCTCCAGAGACGTCTAAAGCTCGGAGATTTAGTCGGGAACAGATTCAGAGTTGCCATTGCTTCGGTTTCAAAGCCCGGAAACCTGCCTGAGATTGTGGAGGAGCTTAAAGAAAGAGGGATCCCGAACTTTTTTGGCATCCAGAGGTTTGGGACGCTCAGGTTCATAACCCATGAAGTTGGGAAACTCATAATTCTGAGAAAGTATAAGGAAGCATTCTGGACATATGTGGCCAAGCCATCGGAGACAGAGGATGAAGACGTCAGAAGAGTGAGAGAGAGTCTGTGGAATGAAAGGGATCCGAAAACTGGTTTGAGAGAGCTTCCAAAGTATCTTGTATATGAGCGAAGCCTGCTTCAAAAGCTGAGGGAGGGCAAATCAGAGCTTGAGGCACTCCTTTCCCTTCCCAAGAACCTTAAAATGATGTTCATTCACGCCTACCAGTCATATCTCTTCAACATGCTACTTTCTAAGAGAATTGAGGAGTTTGGATCTCTGAAGATCATAGAAAAAGGTGATTTTGCAGATTTTTTGATTAGAAAGAGAGGATACATGGTCAGTTCAGAGGAGTTTGTTGAGGTTAAAGAGACAAATTTCGGAAGGGTGAGATTTCTTTCGGAGAATGGATACGCATTTCTTGCCCTTCCACTCCCGGGATATCGGGCAGAACTGAAGGGGTGGGCTGGTGAAAAACTTCAGGAGATTCTTGAAAATGAAGAGATTGAGCTTGAGGACTTCAATGGGGAGTATCCCGAGTTCAGCTCGAAAGGTTCTTACAGATCCGCCGAAATTCCTTTCGACTTCAGCATGCTTGAGATGTATCTTAGGGAAAATGACGTTAGTATGGAATTCTTTCTGCCAAAGGGATGTTTTGCAACCTCTTTCCTCAGAGAGGTTATGAAGTCAGATTACGCCTATTTCCTCCAGAAATGATCTGTTTTCAAGAGTTTCCAACCCACCATCGAGCACCATCCTTTTCTCCTGATCCATTAAAATAATTCTGTCTGCAATTTTTTCAGCAATTTCAAGCTCATGGGTTGATAAAATCAGAGTCCCGTTATAGGTCTCAAGGGTCTCTATAATCTTTCTTCTTGTTTTCCCATCAACGTTGCTTGTAGGCTCGTCAAGGAAGATTATATCAGGATTGTATATGAGAACGCTTGCAACCTCCACCCTCTTTTTCTCCCCACCGCTGAGCCTGAATGGTGGCTTGTGAAGGATATTCTCAAGGTTAAATACCTTCGAAAACTCATTTACGAGCATATCCATCTCCGACACATCCATCTCAAGCTGAACAAGGGAGTATCTGAGCTCATCCTCAACTGACGGGTTGAAGAGAAAGACATCCGGATCCTGGAAGACGAAACCAATTCTTCTCCTTATGCTGTCAATGTTACTGTGCATATCTCTACCTTCTATCAGAACTCTTCCGGTTTCAGGTTTTAGAAGTCCAGCCAAAACCATCATGAGAGTTGACTTCCCGCACCCATTTGGGCCTATCAGAGCAACCTTCTCCCCCTTTTTAACATGAACTGTAAGCCTGTTGAATCCTTTCGTGCCATCCGGATAGGTGTAGGAGATATCTATTCCGGATATCAGAGCATCATCCACCATGCTGCAACACCTGCTGTATAGATAATATAAAACAATCCTGAACTGTAATTACCGTCATAGCTTATTCCTCTTCCTCTTGAATTCATTGCCATCTCAATTTTTTCAGCGGTCTCAAAACTTCTGAGCAGAAATAAACCGAGGGCTTTGCTTCCGCCTTTGAGCGTGTCAAGATGGCTGCTTGTTTTAAGTCTTCTTGCCTCCCTTGCAACAAGGATGTTGAGGAGATCCCTGAACATGGAAATTGCGTAGCGGTATGTCAGCCATATCACATTTATCATCGTCTCCGGAATTTTCAGTTTTTTCAGCCCGTAAAGAATCTCGCTGAATCTTGTTGTCAGAATGAAGAGTTGAAGAGCTGAGATAGACGAAAAGACCCTCAGAGGGAATAGAAACAGATATACGTAGTTTCTTTCAAAGACTGAAATGGGAAGAACGATTAGGAATGAGAAGGCTGCAAATAAAATACTCCTCTTAAACAGAATTCTGACATCAAGTCCAATATTAAAGGCAAGTAAATAAAGAGAAATGAGAACGAGTGCAATTCTTCTTCCATCAAAGGTTGCGATTGAAAGCAATATCAGAGCGAATGTGCAGAGAATCTTGACAGACGGATGGACTTGATGAAGATACGATACTTTCGTGTATTCATGTATAAAAAAATCCTGAAAATAGGAAGCAGCAGATTTAATGCTTTTCTCAATTAGCAGATGCATGTCTTCTCATCAGTGCAAGAGACAAAAATATTGCCACACCAACGATCCCCGAGATCAGTGTTCCGAGATATTCATTCAAACCGGGTATTGTGTAATTTGGAAGCAGCCCTGAGTAAATCTGATGTTCATGGAGACCAAATGCATTTGCCACGTTTTCAAGAGGTTCTGAATAGCCCACGACCTCTGCAAGGTATGCAAAGAGGGGTGATAACAGAATGAGAATGCCAACTGCAATGAGTGGTTTTACACTTATTCTTTCTGCGCTCTTTATCTCCAGATCCGGTCTGTTTGAGTAGATGTATCCCACCACTCCTGCAGTTATGAAGCCTTCTATCAGTCCAAGCAATCCATGCCACATACCCATCGCTGATACAGCAACGGCAATTGAGTATTTGAACGATGTTGAAAGACCTAACTCGAGTCCGGCGAATATTGCAGCAGTTGTTATGCCGAGCCATCCTGCTAAGAACGATGCCACAAACCTGCCGCTTTTTTCCAAGATTTTGAAGGTGTACCAGCCTACGAACACATCTACAACTGCCATATTCCAGAGATTGGCTCCGAGAGATATTATACCTCCATCACCA
>JALUWC010000048.1 GCA_027019885.1 Geoglobus sp. | reverse complement strand
TGCCATTGCAATGCTTCCAGCATAGGGGCCAAGAAGTATTCCTGCGAGAGCTCCTCCAACAAAATGAGCAGATGTCCCTCCCGGGATGGGCCAGTTGAGCATCTGAGCAGCAAATATTGCTGCTGAGATTACACCGAGCATGGATGTGTTGAGTTCCCTGCTTTCTGAAATCTTTCGAAGGGAGAATCCGATAACTGAGGCAGACAGAATCCACATCAGTGCTGCAATGTCAAGGTCGAGATACCCATCAGGTATATGCAAACATACTCACCTCCGTATTACTTATTGTTACTTTATTTTCTGTTAGTAATACTAAAAGCGACATAAATAGTTTTCCAATTACCCTCCCAAACATTCACGTGCTGTTATGTGAATAATAAATTTTAAAAGTAAACTGTTCAACTGATATTAAGGGTGATCTGATTGAAAACTGTCCTTATTGTCGATGATGAGATTGCGATAAGAGAGCTCGTTTCGTTCATGCTTGCAGGGAGATACAAAATAATAACCGCGAAGGATGGCAGAGAGGCAATTGAAAAATTCAAGGTGTTCAAGCCGGATTATGTTATTATGGATGTTATGATGCCTCTCATGAACGGAGTTGAGGCGATAAAGGTGATGAAACGCCTTAATGAGAACGTCAGAATAATTGCACTGACTGCCTATGCGGAGAAAAAAAGAAATGAGCTTATTGAAGCTGGGGCCATAGAGGTAATAGGCAAACCATTCAGGAGAAGAGATATCATTCATGCTCTCCAGAAATATATCTGAATCATGTTCCGGTATTACAGTTTATCTGAAAACCGATTTTAACATAATTATTCGTTTAGATTTCTGAGGAGATAAAAGATTTCTTACGGAAAAGTTTAATAAATGGCGATTTCACAATCTCTGACTTCATCAAGAGGTGAAATCATGAGGCTTGAATCACATCCAATCGTTGATTTTAAAAGGGGTAAAGGAGTGACCATATATTTCAATGGACGGCCTGTGAAGGCCTACGAAGGAGAAACTGTTGCAGCAGCACTCTATGCTTCTGGAGTGAGAGTGTTCAGCAGATCATTCAGATTTCACAGACCGAGAGGTTTCTTTTGCGCCATAGGAAAATGCAGTCAGTGCATGATGGAGGTGGATGGGGTACCGAATATAAGAACGTGCAAGGTTTATGTCAGAGATGGGATGCAGATAAGAACTCAGAATGCAAAGCCCGATGCAGAAAATGACTACCTTGCATTCATTGACAGACTGATTGACAGATTCTTTCCACACGGCTCTCACTACAAGAAATTCAACAGTCCCAGAATTCTGAGAGAGTTTGTTACAAGACAGATGAGGAAAATGGCTGGATTCGGCAATGTACCGAAAAGTATCCCTGAAATCAATACAGAGTACGAGATCGTTGATGCTGATGTTGCAGTCGTCGGTGGTGGGCCGGGTGGATTATCGGCAGCGATTCACGCAGCAAAATACAATGCGAAGGTTGTGCTGCTTGATGAGAATAACTATCTTGGCGGGCAGCTCATAAAGCAAACTCACAGGTTTTTTGGGAGTGGAAAGCATAGAGCTGGAACAAGAGGAATAAGGATAGCAGCGATTCTTGAGGAGGAGCTGATGCGGTATGAGAATGTTGATGTCAGGAAAGAAGCGAAGGTCTTTGGCATATATGGAATGGATGTTATTGCCGTCCAAAACAACTCAAAACTGCTGAGAGTTAAGGCTAAGAGAATAGTTATCGCCACGGGAGCTTATGAAAGAACCCTGATATTCGAAAACAACGATTTGCCGGGAGTTTATGGAGCAGGAGGGGTACAGACTCTTATGAATGTTTTTGGAATAAAGCCCGGAAACAAGGGCTTGATTGTCGGCTCAGGCAATGTTGGGCTAATCTTAACATATCAGCTTTTGCAGGCCGGTGTTGATGTTTCCGCAATTGTTGAGGCCATGCCAAGAATTGGAGGCTATTTTGTTCACGCAGCAAAGGTCAGAAGGCTTGGTGTGCCGATATACACGAGACACACAATTGTGAGAGCCAAGGGAACTAAGACGGTTGAGGGAGCCGTTATTGCAAGGCTCGACGATAACTGGAATGTTGTGAAGGGGAGTGAGAAAGAGATAAAGTGTGACTTTATCTGTGTTGCAGTTGGTCTTTCCCCGGCCCATGAATTGCTCTACCATGTCGGGGCTGAGATGAAGTTCGTGCCTGAACTCGGAGGAATGGTGCCTTTGAGAACGAGATTCAATGAGACAAGTGTCAGGGGAGTTTATGTGGCGGGAGATGTTGCAGGAATTGAGGAGGCGACAGCAGCTATCATGGAGGGCAGGATTGCAGGTATTCACTCAGCAATAAGTCTTGGCTACGGTGGAGATGAAGCCAGAAAGGAGCTTGATGAGGCTGTAAAAGATCTTGAGGAGTTCAGAGCCGGGCCATTTGGTGAGAGGATCGTCTGCGGGCTTGAGAAATGTGTTCTCGAGAGTGAG
>JALUWC010000047.1 GCA_027019885.1 Geoglobus sp. | reverse complement strand
AACTTCAGAAGATTTTAAATACTTAGCACCAAACAACGTATAAAACACCCACTCCGATGATACGACTCCAACGATGATTACCGCAGCCGATGCCCATATTGAATACTTTATACTTCTACTTATTATGCTATTAACCTTGCCTATATTATTTGATTCCTGCGATATAATTGGCATAAGTACATTTTCAAGTGGAGTTAGAAAGAGAATTACGTAGTTAGCTGCTCTTCGTGCCACATTGAATATCGCAACAGCTTCAACACCAAGCATTGACTGAATTATCCACGGTGGAATGTTGCCGGATATATTTTTTATCGGACGAATCATGGCTACCCACTTTCCGTGGGATGTAATGGTATTGAAAAACAGCCCCTCTTTTGAGCGAGTAACTCTGAGATACTCACCTGCTATTTTTACGTATCTTCCCAGTGTCAGCGCGATTGATGTGGCTGAAGAGGCTGGATATGATGCCATGACTCCGTAAATTCCAAGATCCATGTAAACACCCAGAATTATTATGTAAAACAGCCTGAATGCACTCTCAAATGAATTCAGATAGAATATGGATTTAAAGTCAAGGTGAGAATTAAACGTTGTAACGAATATGTTCTTTAATGCGTTTAGCAGAATTATAACTGAGGATATCCGTATTAGGTCTATCACGGTATCCTGATAGCGTGGAGAAAGCACCTCTGATATGCCAAGCACACTCAGGAAGAGTATAATTCCGGCGAGTATTTCTATCTGGGTATACCGGTACAGCAGGGATTTAACCCTGTCTTTTCTATTATTTTTAAGCTCTTTTGCAATGTCTGATGTCATTACCCCGCCAATTCCAAAATCAAGAAAAGTAGTCAGTATATTTACAGCTGAGAGTGACAGAACAATCAAACCGTATTCAAACTTACCGAGGAGTCTGACCACCACTATGAAGCTGAGAAGGTTGAATATTATGGTTATAAAATTGGCTAATGCGATGTGTGCGGTTCCCTCGGCAATCCTCCTTGTAAGAGATACCATAATAAAAATTCAGCGATTTTTAGGGTCCGCGTAGTAGTTCAGCTGGTCTCTGATTATGTCAGCCAGGCTGTGTCTCACCTTAAATCCCAACTTCTCTATTTTGCTGGTATTTGACATCAGTATTGGAACATCCGATGGTCTAAATCTTTTTTCATCAAACACAACCATAATCTTCCCGTCATCAGTGTGCACCACTATTCCCTTATCTCCAATATCAAATTCAATCTCCTCATTTAGCATCATCCTATCTACCTTTGTCTTATCAAATTTCACACCAAACATCTCCGAGTTATCAGGTTCTGTTGGATTGTCAACTTCAATTCTCCCGCTTATACTCACGATCTTCTTTATGTTCCATCCAGCAAGCTCAAGACTCAGCAGTATGTAGCTAAGCACCGAGTTGGTTCTTTTTGAGCCCTGGACGTACACCCCCCCGTGTCTGCCCTTCTCGGCGAGGATGAGATAGCCGTTGAGTATGTCCTCCACGTGGGACCAGTCCCTGAATGTGTTCACGTTACCTATGGTGATGCTCTCCTGAGCGCCGTACTTTATTCTCATAACCTGGTTGGTTATAACGGAAGTTACGAACATGCTCCCTCTACCTGCTCCTTCGTGATTGAAAGCGCGGGAGGTTATGGTTTTTATGCCGTAGGTGTGGTAGTACTCCCTCATCAAAAACTCACCGTGAACTTTCGTAACGGCGTAGGGAGACATCGGCCTGAGTGGGTTGTGCTCGTCTATCGGCAGCTCTGGTATCCTCTCAGGTTCAGGAAATATCTCACCGTACTTATTTTTTGCCATCTCGTATTGCCTTTCTGAGGAGAATACCAGCCCATATTCCTCACTTGAGCCGGCAAATATTACAACAGGATCAATATCCTTTATTCTAATAGCTTCAAGCAGGTTTGCAGTTCCAAGAGTGTTTATTTCAATCGTTTCAAGAGGATTTATAAATGACCTGTGCACGAAAGACTGTGCACCAAGGTGAAATATATAATCTGGCTCTGAAACATCCACAGCGGTTGCTATACTTGACAGATTCGTTAGATCCCCCTCTATCATCGTGACACTTCCATCAATATTTTTATCTGTAATGTTTCTTGATATGCTGCCATCCGCTCTGAACCTTATGAGCCCAAAAACGTTGGCTCCAAGGCTTAACAGATGCCTGGCGAGATATGACCCAACAAACCCGCTTATCCCCGTTATAAGCACGTTCTTGTTGCTCCATTTCATTTTCCAAGTACCTCCTCATACACACCCATAATCTTTCTTGCAGTGTTCTCCCAGCTCATCTTTTTAGCCCACTCCTTACCCTTATCGCCTAACCTTTTTAATAATTTTTCGTCTGACATTAACTCAATTATGGCGTTTGCCGTTGCCTGAACGTCCCTCTCAGGAACAAGAATGCCTGTCTGATTGTGTATGACCGCATCAGGGACACCACCGGATGCAGAGGCGATAACAGGCTTGCCACAGGCGTTTGCCTCAAGATAAACCAGCCCGAATCCCTCAAACGAATCACCAATCTGCACGGGTGTAAGTATAAACGCATCACATCCGTAAAATAATTCAATAAGCTTTGATTCACTGACTTTTCCGAGAAATTCTACTGATGTTCCGAGCTTATTTTCGGAGATTATCCTTTTGAGTAGCGTAAAATATTTATCATCGTGGACATCTCCAGCTATTATGTACTTCATGTTATCAATCTCTTTCTTTGCCATTGCAAATGCCTGTATTGATACATCATACCCCTTTCTCGGCTTGATTGCACCAACACTCAGCAGTATCTTGCTGTCAGATTCGGGCATCCTTTCTGGCCTGCACCTCTCAAAGTGCCTGTAATCAACTCCAAGGGGTATCACAATGGTATTTTCAAGTCTCATTTCTTTAAGCACACTTTGACAGGTAAAATTACTTATGCAAATTATTTTGCCAGCTTTTGCATATGCATACCTGAATATTTTACCGTACACCCCAGATTTTATAAATTTAGCAGCATATGTTCCAACAGCATGGAGCACGTATGGTCTGCCTGATAATATGCTTGATATGGCGGTTAGCGGAGAATATGGCTCTGTAAAGCAGTGAGCAATTTCACATCCAGCAATTTCATGCTTTAATTTTGATATTGTTGAGATATAATCACTTAACCTTATTGAAAGCGGGTCTGGTAATATTGATATTACTTCACACCCTTTATACTCAGTTATATCTGAAGATCTTGATGTTATTATCTTTACATCATTGTATTTTGCAAGTTCACCTATGATCTCACTGGAGTACCTTCCCCACCCATTCTCTCTTGATAATGATGCGGTTATTGCGCATATCTTCATTTTTTTACCTCTACAAATATCTTATTTTTGGGTATAAATTTGTACAGGTACATTACTTTTTTCACCTTTTTAATTGAAAACTTGTGTAGCATTTCTTTTATCTCATCAGGCTCGTATCTGTACTTGTGCTCAGGGTCCTTCCGCAGAAGGCGCCCTGTACTCCAGTCTCTATCTATTTTTATGTATGCATTACCACCGGGTTTTAGTACTCTGTGCACCTCATCAAAAAACGCGTGCGCCTCCTGGGGGTAGAGATGCTCAAGCAGATGAGAGCAGTTTACAGTATCCACAGAGCAATCTTTGAACGGAAGATTCGTGGCGGATGCCACCACGTCTGCATCGCTTGATGGGTCAATGTCAACACCTATAAATCCATCCCTCTTATTTTTTCCACATCCGATGTCCAGGCGTCTCATATATACCACTATTTACTTTTCACATATGAACAGGTACCCGCGGGATACAAAGCTGGCATTCTTATCACCCTTTTTGAATATTCTCCATAGTAATCTGTCCATACATACTGATAATGGGGATAACATGCGAGCAAAGACCTTTCTCAGCATGAGTGGTTTTATTAAGTCAACAACTATCTGAAAACTTGTAGATATTGGACCTCCAACAGGTATAATCTTAAATTTACTAAAATTCTCAACTAATTTTTCTACGCCCTCATACGTAAATCGCCAGTAGTCATTTTCGTGATATCCAAGAAAAAAAGGCACAAATCCTATAACTATTCCACTTTCTGAGAGGACTCTCCTGCTCTCAAGCAATATCATGTCAAAATTTTTGTAACAATGCTCAAGAACCGACATTACTATAACAGCATCAAATGAGGAGTCTTTAAAAGGCAGATAGCGACCA
>JALUWC010000046.1 GCA_027019885.1 Geoglobus sp. | reverse complement strand
TACCACGCCTCAGGGCATGCGTCAAAGGAAGACCTGAGGTGGATGATTGGGGAGATCGATCCTGATGTCATTATGCCGGTACACACCGAGAATCCGGAGTGGTTTGTGGAGAATTTTGAGGGTGTGGTTGTGCTGAGGGATGGTGAGACTTGTACGCTGGAATGATTTAAGGGGTGAGCTGAATTTGGCTGCTGATGGATTGAAAACCAGGATTGCTGTTGTTGGACTGGGAGGGGCTGGAACTTCTATCGTTATGGTATTAAACAGATATTTGGAAGACAAAAACTTGGCAGATGTCTTCGTCATAAACTCTGAAAAATATACAGAGTTCAAGAGATTTTACTTTTACCATCAGCTTGAAGATGTTATCGAGTCGTTAAAACCTTACAGGTATGTCTTACTCACGGCAGGCTTAGGATCTACAGGGGGAGACCTGCTGGTAGGTCTCACCAAGAGGCTTAGCAATATAAAATCCATATTTGTCTCATTTCCTTTCAGCGTTGAGGATTCGAGGGTGAAAAGAGCAGTGGAACAATTAAATTCCATGGACGTTTCTGAGATCCATGTAGTAAACCTGAATTTCCTTTTACAGCGTATGCCGAACATGCCTATAATAGCAGCTTTGGAGATCGTAAATGAAGAGATTGTCGCAAAAATCTTGGATGAAATTTTTGAATATAGTAACATTAAAAATCCTATTTGAAAGTCAGTTGGTTGGAAATATGTTGTCTTTGGAGGGGGAAGAAATATGAAAATAATCGAGTTTACTCATAAAATATCGGAAAAAGAAGTGAAAAGTCAATATATAAATTTAAAAGATCTGAATGGGAAAACATACGGGGAAATGTTCCCCGAAAGAGGTTCCCCATTATTGTTTATAGATCAAAAGGATACGAAAAGATCTTTTAGAGCAGTAATGCACAAACACAATAGGAATCAAATATGGGGTCTAAGGACATGGTTTAAAAGGAACAACATAAAACCCGGAACTTTAATCCGTATAAAGTATGACCCAAATGAACCTTTGAGATATGATTCTGAAAAAGATAAAGAGAGACATGTGGTGTATTTTGAAATTATGTCTTATCCAAAACAACCAGAACAAGAAAGCAACGAAAACGAACGTGTACAAAATCAGATGGAAAAGGAAGAATTGAAAATTCTAGAATTTACCGAACTTGAGGATATGTCATCTTTTACATTATCCTCCTTACTTGCATACAAAAAACAACTCATCCTCTACGGCCCACCCGGAACGGGCAAAACCTGGCTTGCAAGGAATTACATCAAAGCAAAAACAAACGATAACCGTGAATTTTATGACTTCGTCACATTCCACCCGTCCTATTCCTACGAAGAGTTCGTGGAAGGGCTCAAACCGATTCCCGCAGGAAATGGAGTTAACTTTGTTGTGGAAGATGGAATTTTCAAGAGGATGGCAATTAAAGCCATGTGTGAGATTCTCAAAAACCAAAATGATTACCCGAAACTCTCGAAGATCGCAGAGAATTTATTGAAGAGTTTGAAGGAAATCGAAAAGGGAATCACAGCAACGAAAAATGATGTTCTTGGAGAGTGTAGCAAGCTCAAAAAAGAGCTCTGGACAAATCTCATTTCTTTGGATGAAAAAGAACTGAAAAGTCTTTTTAAGGGTTCCGACCAGGTTCGCGAGTTCTACCTTGCAATCGACGAAATAAACAGAGGAGACATCTCAAAAATTTTTGGTGAACTGATAACCCTGCTCGAAGCTGACAAGAGACTTGGGGAAGAGAATCAGTTTTTTGTTATATTACCTTACTCGAAAGAGCCATTTGCCGTTCCACCCAACCTCTACATCATCGGCACGATGAACACCGCCGACAGGAGCATAGCTCTGATTGATGTCGCCCTGAGAAGGAGATTCGGGTTCATTGAGGTTATGCCATCATACAGTGTGCTGCTTAAAGAACTCCTGGATAAGGAGGTTGAAAGCGAAAAACAGGCAATTGACGAGATAAAAAGATGGGTACCGAATAATCTGGACGAACATGATCCATGGGATATCGAAAGGCTTGCAATAAGAGTTCTCTACTCCATAAATGAGAGAATCAAAAAACTCTACGACAAAGACCACCAGATCGGGCACAGCTATCTGCTCAAATTAAAGGAGGGGAAAGACGTGGACAGCGCGATCAGGACACTCAGATTCATCTGGTACCACGAGATACTCCCGCTGTTGCAGGAGTACTTCTACGACAGTCCGGAGAGGCTTAAGGAGATTATCAAAGACTTCGTGGAGGTAAGCGATAACTATTTTGAATTCAAAGACTTCGAAAAAGCTTCCGACTTCTGGGAAGAACTGAGAAAAGTGGCAGAAAACAAGTGATTGGTCATGGAAACGTACTCAACTTTCGAATACGCTGAAATAAAATACGAGGAAACAAAAGACAAGGAGAAAGCGATTCCCGAAGAATTAAAGCTGTACCTTATCAGAAAGTCAATAGAATATCTTGAGAAGCTTAACATCGCTCATGTTTTCAGAAGCAGAATAAAATTCCAGAACTACGTTGGAGTTGTATCCTTTAGAGACCTTAGGCTGGAGATTCTGCCGAAGTTCATGAGAACAGGCGAAAAACTTGTTATAGCTAAAGATGTGAACGATCGAAAAGAGATCCTTTCCAGTCTCGTAAAAATGCTCGAATACTCTGGGTGGGGCGGGATAAGAAGTGTGGATTTAACCCGGCTTGGAGAAGAAAATGAATTTTTTGAAATCTACGTCTACCTCTTTGCCAGAAATCTTTCCAGCCTGCTCAAGACAAAACGGGACTCATCGTACATCAGAAATTACGATGAGCTGAGGTTTGTGAAGGGCAGGATAGATTTCAAGAGATACGGTAATCCTGCGAGACTCCACAAAATCCCGTGCCACTACTTTGAGAGGAGCATGGACACAACGATAAACAGAACGCTGAAGTACGTTTCATACCTGCTAATAAGAAAGGTCAGAAACCCGGAAACGAGGAGATTGCTACAGAAAATAACCTCGATTTTTGATCCTGTTACCCTTGCCTCAGTTTCTGTCTCCGAAGTAGAGGGAATATCTTTCAACAGGCTGAATTCAAGCTTTGAGCCGTACATAAACTTTTGTAAGACGTTTCTGCAAACGTCAATTCTATCACTTCAAGGCTCCGATGCGGAGTTCTTTTCATTTCTGATACCAATGGAGGTGCTTTTTGAAAGCTTCATAGCAAGGGCGGTTGAAGAAATCGTGAAGAGCGAGTTCGAAAGCTATAAACTGAGAATTCAGGAGCAATTGGGTTACCTTGCAAAAACCGAGAATAGCAGGATGTTTGCTCTCAAACCGGACATCGTTTTATTCAGGGATAATAATGATAATCTGATAATTGACACAAAATACAAACTTCTCAATCCTGAAGAAAGAAAACTCGGAATTTCTCAGCAGGACCTTTACCAGATGTATGCCTACTGCAGGGAACTGAAATCCAAGGAATGTGTGCTTCTCTATCCAGAAGGTGTGAATGGCGCAATAGAGCGCAACTTCAAGCTCGGTAAGAATGAGGAAATCAATTTGCATGTTCGAACGATATCTCTTGTAAACTTATTCGAAAACGGCAGGCTGTCCACCGATTTCAAAGAGAGATTGAAAAAAGCAATTGCTCTGAGTTAAACCACATACTGAGTATCTATGAGCTGTACTGGTTTTTCAGAGAAGAGAAATACAACAGCGAGGGGATAGAAAAGGTTGTGAAGAGCATAATTGTCATCCATAGAAGCAGAATTGTCGGCGATAATGGCAGGTTCACGAAGAGGGGACTTGAGCTGACCAAGAATCCTTTAAGGTTCAACGACATGGTGATTCTTGCTCTGGCAGAGAAATACAGGTAAGTTGCCACTTTTTGACAGGAGGTTCATGAAGGATGCCGAAGGTCTGGGAATCGAAGTTCGTTAAAGTTGAACGAAAAATTTAAGTATCTTAACTACATTCAACTATTTTGCAGGCAGGTGTGCTTGGCCCCGACAACCTGCCTGTAGGTAGCGGGGGGCTTAGCCTTTGAAATGAGGTGAGAGTATGGGTTGTGGAGAAGAAGAGAAGTTGGAACTCAAAGACTGTGAAACGCTCTCTTCTGGAGTACTAATCTCATTGGAGTGTCCCATAGCTGACAGGTGCAGGTGGAAGGATGTTGAGAAGGATGATGAAGCTGAGTGTTGCTGGTGCTGCGCCGATAGAATATATGTAACTCTCA
>JALUWC010000045.1 GCA_027019885.1 Geoglobus sp. | reverse complement strand
CAAGTAACTTTGCCGCCTCTATATCCCTGTACATATCAGCAAGCTTGAAAGCAATGGCCTGATGCTCGATCAAAGGCTTTCCAAAGGATTTTCTCTCCCTTGCGTACTGCAGGGCTCTTTCGTATGCTCCTATTGCAATTCCAGCATGAAGAGCTCCAATCTTTATTCTGCTTTCGTTGAAAAATGCCATCAGCTGGTAGAATCCACTGTTTTCCTTTCCGACAAGATTCTTATCAGGAACTCTGACATTGTTCAGGCTTACCTCAGATGTGTCGTGGCAGTTCATCCCCATCTTTTCAATTTCCTTTGCGGAGTAGCCGTCTCTGTCCTGCTCGACTATAAATGCAGAGATCCCTCTGTGAGGTGGGTTTGTCTGGGCGGTTTTTGCAAGCACAACTGTGAAAAGCCCAACTCTGCCGTTTGTTATGAACTGCTTGGTTCCGTTTATCACCCATTCATCCCCATCCTTAACCGCTCTTGTTCTCATCGCTGCAACATCCGTTCCGCAGTCAGGCTCCGTTATTGCTATCGCAGAAGGCCCATCACCTTTTGGCACTCTCGCCAGGTAATTCTCTTTCTGCTCCTCAGTGCCGAAATGCAGTAGCATTGGAGTGCCGAGAATTGCAAGATCTATTGCAGAACCTATTCCGCTGTCAGCCCTTGTGAACTCCATGCTGATTATAGCCTCAGCCAGGCAGTCCATTCCAGCTCCATTGTACTCTTCGGGAATGCTTGCCCCTATGTATCCCAGCTTTGCAGCTTTTCTGTAAATGCCCATCGGGTACTCTTTCTTTTCATCGTATTCTCTGCCGTAAGGCATTATCTCCTTCTCCGCAAATTCCCTCACAGCCTCCTGAAGCATTTTATGCTCTTCGCCGGGCTCGAAGTTCATAATTTCACCTCAGCACTTCCTGAAGACTATCGCATCACCCTGAGCCATTCCTGCGCAAAGAGAAACAACTCCATACTCGCTTTCTCTTCTCATCATCTCGTGCATTAATGTGACGACAAGCCTCGCCCCTGTAGCACCGATGGGATGTCCGAGGGCTATGGCTCCACCATTTACATTCACCTTCTCAAGATCGAGGTTCATCAGATACTTTGCAGAGATCAGCGTTACTGCCGCGAAAGCCTCGTTGATTTCCCACAGGTCGATGTCGTCCTTGCTCAATCCAGCCTTTTTCAATGCGATCTCTGCAGCGTATGCCGGAACTGTGGCTATGTACTTTGCATCTCTTGATGCCTGACCGTGTGAAAGAATTTCCAGTTTTGGCTCAGCCCCAAGCTCCTTGGCTTTTTCCTCGCTCATAACAACAACAGCTGCGGCGCCATCGCTTGTGTTTGGTGCATTTGCTGCGGTTATTTTTCCATTTTTCCTGAAAGCCGGCTTCAGGCTTTTTATCTTCTCAAGGCTCGTATCTCTTCTCGGGTTCTCATCTGTATCAACTACTCTTTCTCCCTTCTTCTCCCTGACTGTTACGGGAATGATCTCCTCCGCGAACTTGCCCTCATCAATGGCCTTTATCGCTTTCACGTGGCTGTAGTAGCTCCACTCGTCCATCTCATCTCTGCTAACCCCGAACTCATCTGCAACGTCCTCGGTGTTCTCAGCCATGTGCTGGTTGTATATCGGATCCCAGAGCCCATCGTGAACCATCAAGTCCACAAGCTCGCTGTTGAACATCCTGTATCCCCATCTGGCTTTTGGCAGAGCATAAGGAGCGTTGCTCATGCTTTCCATCCCGCCCGCAACAACAACATCAGCCTCGCCCATCTGAATCATGAGGTGTGCCAAGGCGATTGCCTTCAGTCCAGATGTGCAGACCTTGTTTATCTGATACGCAGGAACCGTGTTGGGCAATCCTGCTCTGAGAGCAGCCTGCCTTGCAGTGTTCTGTCCGCATCCGGCAGTGACGACATGGCCCATTATGACCTCATCAACGTCTTTGGAGTTTATCCCCGCTCTGCTGATCGCCTCTTTTATAACCATGCTGCCCAGTTCAACCGCAGAGACCTCTTTGAGGCTTCCTCCAAATCTGCCTACGGGAGTTCTTACACCACTCACAACAACAGTTTTGACCATGATATCACCAGAAATTAACGTAATCGGTAAATTAATAATATTTTCCATTCTTCGGAATTCTGGTAATATTGTATAAATACTGCTTGACTCCTGTATTTTCATGAGCAGCTTTCTTGAAAAAATGGTTGTTGTTGAAATGGCATATTATTATCCGGGCCCGTACTGCTGTAAAATTCTCTCGGAGCTTGGAGCGAGGGTTCTCAAAATTGAACCACCATCGGGAGACCCGATGAGATATCAGAAAAGCATTTTTGCTGGAATTAATGCAGGTAAGGAACTGATAAATCTCAATCTCAAGGAAGGGGAGGATAGAAACACACTTTACAAAATTGTGGAAAATGCTGACGTTTTTGTTGAGGGTTTCAGGCCGGGAGTGGCAGAAAGGCTGGGTGTCGATTATCCAGCTCTGAAAAACATCAATGAGGGTCTGATTTACTGCTCAATCACCGGATTTGGTCAGAA
>JALUWC010000044.1 GCA_027019885.1 Geoglobus sp. | reverse complement strand
ATTCAGGAATAACAAGACCTGTTCACGACATAAACGTTCTTTCAATGGCAGGAATCTGTGAAATATCAGGACTCTTGCACAAACACCCGTGTGATCCGAATGTTCAGCTTTCAGATTTTGCATCGTCAGTAATGGCTGCTGTTTCAATACTGGCAGCCTACATCAGGAAGATAAAAACAGGCAAGGGAGCATACATCGATATAAGCATGTATGACTCTGCAATTTTTTCAATTCCTCTGCACATTCTCAAAGCCGCCAATGAGTCCAAATTCATGCCTGACTTTCACCTGAATCCGGGCTACAGAATATACAGGGCAAGGGACTGTTACGTTTCAATCGGCATTCTTGATGAACCTGTTTTCTGGGAAAGGCTGTGTGATATGCTCGGTCTCGAAATATACAGAAACATCTCCTTTGAGGAGAGAATAAAAATGGCTGAAGAGATTGAAAATAAAATAGCAGAAAAGCTATCGGGGATGAACAGAGATCAGATAGTAAAGCTGTTTAATGAGGATATACCTTATGGAATTCTCACGAATATTGACGAGGTGGCAGAAAATTCAGGAGTTATAAGGGAAGTGGAGTTTCAAGGGAGAACTGTAAAGACAGTTTCCTTTCCGGCCACATTTCTCTTAGGTTAAGTTTATCTTCCTTTTGAATTTATATGTGATGTGGAGATTTACGTTCTCAGGTTGGGTCACAGACCGGAAAGGGACAAGCGGATCTCAACCCATGTGGCACTGACCGCAAGAGCATTTGGAGCAAGGGGAATCTATTTCGACACCTACGACAGAAACCTTTTCAGGAGTGTAGAGGATGTTATCGAAAGGTGGGGAGGCGAATTTTTCATCAGGCATGTGGATTCATGGAGAAAATTCATCAGAGGGTTTGATGGAGTTAAGGTTCACCTCACAATGTATGGTGTTCCTCTTCCTGAAAAGATCGATGAGATAAAAAGAAATGGCAGGATTCTTGTAATTGCTGGAGCTGAGAAGGTACCTGCTGAAGTTTACGAAATCTCAGACTACAATATTTCAATCGGCAATCAACCCCACAGCGAGGTTGCGGCCCTTGCAGTTTTTCTCGATAGAATGCTCGAAGGTGAGGTGTTCAGAAAGGAGTTTGGAAACGCCAAAACAGTGATAATCCCCTCAGAGAGGGGGAAAAGGCTTACGAACATGTCTGAGTAAGCTGTGATTATTATTATAATTTAGTTTCGATAAGTTTTTATTTTGGAGTGTGAGAGTGAAGTTCAATGGAAGATGCCTTTTACCTTGGACAGGGGTCTTCCCTCCTGGTAATCTCACTGATCCTCCTCAATCTGATACTGTCTGAGGATTCAAGAGATCTGCTTAATGGGAGGGTTCAGATGGGATATATGCTGTCGTTTCTCGTCTCAATATCGCTGATCTTCACATGGCTGGGTGGAGTGTATTACTTCATGTCACTCAGCAGTACAGGGAAGCTCTTAATGGAGTTTGCCTCGTCACTTTTCTGGCTGGTATTGATGGTTTCAGGGTTGTACATAATAAAATTCCTGGCCATTGACAACAATGTGATGCCATTTATCTCTGAAAAGTTTTTCAGCGTGGTTTTTTACTTCACGATATCCTGGCTGATCACACTTCACCTTCCAGCCATCTCTTACAAGCTGCTTGCGATTCTCTCAACAGCAGCCTCCGTAGCCGGAAT
>JALUWC010000043.1 GCA_027019885.1 Geoglobus sp. | reverse complement strand
GAGGCTGGTAAACACCGAGGTGTCCTGCTCCCTGCCCTCCTTCTTCCCCTCCACCCGGTAAACCCTACCTGCGAGCGCCACCTCTTCGCCGAGCTTCTCCTCCAGCCTCCCGAGGAAGTTCTGCTCCATCATCCTCGCCTCTTCCCTCCTCACGAACCTGCTGGCTTGAACCTCCGCTTCCCTGAGCCTTCTCAGCGTTGCCTCTATCTCCTCCCGCCTTCTCTCAAGCTCCTCCCTCTGCGCTTCAAGCTCCCGCCTCTCCTGCTCAACCCCCGCAAGCGCCTCTCTAACCTTTGCCTCCGCTTCTGCCATGCGCTCGGAAGCCTTCTCCGCCGCTAACCTCTCCGCTTCTTTCTCCCACTGCGCCGCAAGGGTGCGGAACCAGTCCAGCTCGGTTATCGCCATGCTCACCGCTTGCTTGAGCTTATCTTTATACTCTTCACATTTCTTGCTCACGTATTGCCTTATTGGACGCTTTATCTCTGTTGATTTGCGTACTGAGTCACAAAACAATGACATCTTTATGTAAAACTCTTCGACGAGTCTTAAAATGTCTTCATTCCTGTTGATTATTTCATTGCGTATGTCCTCTGGGGTCATGGTCTCGAAGTAGTTGTACTTCTCTATCCTCCTGAATGCCTCAACCTCCTGGTTACTGAATCTCCTAGCTGGTGGAAACTCCTCGCCATTTTCCCTGAAGCACACCGCAAGCTTCAGCAGAGCGGCGCTGAAGATGGACTGAAAGTGCAGGTCCGTGTCTCTCAGAAACTTACCGCACTCTCCGTCCAGGTATTTATCGTAGTTCCTCTTCACCTCGTTCCACAGCTCTATTCTCCTCTCCTTCATCTCGTGGCACAGATAGTCATCGGCCAGCACCCGCCTTGCAGGCTTCAAGAGCTTTTCGGCGCAGGAGATATCTTCATCGAAAATTCCCATCCTACTCACCTCCGAGGAAGATCTTCATCTCCTCATCTATTCTCGCCGAGAAGAAGTTCACCACATCGCCGTAACCTTCCAGAGCGATGGTGATCCTGTTTTCTCCAAGCGTAACCTCTATGCGAATGTAGCCCTTTTTCGTGTATGCGCTGTAAATCTTAGTTTCTCCGGAGCTGTACTCGTAGCTCCCGCCTATCTTTGAGAGCATATAGTTGAGGAAGCGCTCCATCGCCTGCTTGCCTACATTGAACTCATAGCTGAGCACCTTTCTCTTGTGCTCCACGTCAATGCTGTAAGGCTCCGCCCTGAACACCTTGACCTTGCCCCTGTCCCTCAGCTCTTTTAGCTCCAGCCTGGAGAGAAGGTCGTCCAAAAAGTCGGGTATCAACGACTCATCAGCGTCAAGAAGGATCGCCATGCCTCTGGGCTTAGTAATATTAATCCGGTCGCTCCACCGCTCTACGGCGTAGTCTATCCTCTTCCTCTCGGCATCCGTCTCATACCTGACAAATAGTATGAACTTCATCGTTGAAAGATTGACGCCATGTCTATATAAAATTTTCTCCAATATGGATGGTGTTGCAATCCTCACTCACAGGCAAAAGGCAAGCAACTGTTCTGGGCAGCGTCATATCCAACAACAAAATAATTTATTGAAGGAAGATGTAGGGGGTTAGACATCCAAGTTTAGCATGTGAAGATAGAATACAACACATATGAAAATTACGCTTTTATCTGACCTTCATTTCCCGGATAATATTGATGAGTTCAATAGAATCGTGGGAAAGCTTAGAGGTACAGTTGTAATAGCAGGGGACATAACCTCTACTGGGAAGATAAATGAATATGAAAAGTTCTTGAAGGTGTTGTTTAAGAAAAACAAAAATCTAACACTTATTCATACATTGGGAAATCACGAATACTGGCTATCAAGGAGTCAGATGAGAAAAAATATGAACAGCCTGGAAAAGATTAATAGGTTCAAAGAGATTGCGGACGACTACGGTGTGCATATACTCAACTTCGAGCCTGTCATGCTGGGGAAGGTTGCGTTTATAGGGAACGTGGGGTGGTATGACTACTCCTTTGCCGAGCATCTAAATTTTGACGAGGTGTTGTTTGAAAGGGGAACACCTTACAAAAACTGCTGCATCCCTCCATGCTCTGCACATGACAGAGTATGCCCTGAGTGGAGCAACGATGCCGTATACGTTAAACTCCCCATGAGCAATAAAGAGTTCGTTAAGAAGAATGCGGAGAGGATTAAAAAGCATGCTGAAGAGGTTTCGCATGCAGATAGGATTTACGTTGTCTTTCACCACATTCCAAAGAGGGAGCTAATATCCTACACCGGGGATAGATATACAGATTTCTTTAGAGCTTACGACGGTTCGGATATCTTGGGCAAAGCGGTGGAGGAACTTGAAGTGAAAGTTGACGCCGTGTTCTATGGGCACACGCATACTCACCGGAAAAGGTCGGATGTTATAAATGGGATTAAATACATAGCCCTCTCGTACAAATTTTTGGAAACACTGGACTAACTCTGTTCGTCCTCTCCAGTTTCTTGAAGCAGCTGTCTTGCGATTTCTCTGTTTTTTAAGGCAAGCTCATCCCAGGGGCAGATTTCCAGGGCTACGTTGAAGTGCTCAATAGCCTCCTCGTACCTATGCAGCTTTGCAATGGAAACACCTTTGTTCATCCATGCCACCGCATCTCCGGGATCTATCTCAAGAATTCTGTCGTAGCACTCGATCGCTTCTTCCTCCCTGCCGAGGTTGCTGAGGGCAACGCCCATGTTGTTCCAAGCTTTGGTGTACTCCGGGTTTATCTCCAGGGCTCTGCGGTAGCTCTCCACAGCTTCTTCATACCTGCCAAGCTCAAGGAGAGCGTTGCCCCTGTTGTACCAAGCAGCCGCATCATGGGACTTTATCTGTAGGGCTTTGTCGTAGCACTCGATGGCTTCCTCATACCTCCCGAGGTTATAAAAAGCCACACCCATGTTGTACCAGGCTTCCATTAGCTCCGAATGTTTCTCCAGCCCGGTGCGATAGCACTCTATCGCTTCTTCATACTTGCCCAAGTCGAAAAGGACATCTCCCTTGTTGCACCAGGCAAAAACATTCCCCGGGTCAACCTGCAGTGCCTCTTCAGCATACCATAGAGCTTCTTCGTACCTGCCCCTTTCTCTGAGAACCAACGAAGTGTTCATAAGCTTCCAGACGCTTCTACCAGCAGTGGATGTCATCTTTTCGCCTCTGAATTCTGCTATAATATATTGTGGATTTTAAGGATTTTCTTCCTTCCTAAGGAGGTGTCCAAATAAGGAGATAAGCAGAGGCATAGGGGTGCCGGAAGAGCGTCAGTCTGCCATGCTTATTTGGACAGGTCCCTTCCGAAAATCATTTTTCCCCTTGTTACGCTCGCTCTTTCACTATCATCTTCTCGCAGTTTTTCAGCAGTACCTACTTATCTGAATTCCCATCCCTTCTGTAAGTGAAGTGTCGGAAACAAGTAAATTTAAAGAGAAAGAGTAATATGAAATAGGGAGGCGGTCTTGATGTTGGAAGTTATGGATCAAAAATCAATAGAGAGAATAAAAAAGTTCATGAGAAAGTTCTACGATAAGAGGGCAAAATTTTATGATGAGATTCAATTTTCAAACCAACCTTTTCATGAGGAATTAGACAGCTTTAAAAGGCTTGTTAAAATTAAGGGAGACGAGCTGGTATTGGATGTTGCCACCGGTACAGGTATTTATCTAATTGAAATGGCCAAAAAAGGAGCTATATGTTACGGCTTAGACATTTCTCCTAATATGCTGAATAAACTGAAAAATAAAATTGAGAAATTAAAAATTGACAATATAAAAGAAGTAAGAACAGGGGAAGCAGATAAGTTGCCTTATCCAAGCGGTATGTTTGACTGGATAACCTGTATTGGACTACTGGAATATTATCCACTTTCCTATGCGAAGAATGTGTTAACAGAAATAAAAAGAGTTCTTAAAGTTGATGGAAAATGCTTCATCGATATCCCAAATCCTTCTCTTGGAGATGTTTATAGGTTAAAACACATATATCTACATGACCCGAAGAAATTCGAAGAAATTTGCAAAGAGCTACAATTTACAGTAATAGAAAAGAAAAAAGCAGGGCTTATGATTCAGTATCTTCTAAAAAACCTAATCTTAGGTAAAAAGTTTTAATGACTGACATTAGACGGTATATAAAGGGAAACACTCATACTGTGGGATTACGTTATATACCTTCATGCTCTACGCGGTTCCTGGCACTTTCGAGCGCTACCTCTCTTGCTTCAGCAGTTTA
>JALUWC010000042.1 GCA_027019885.1 Geoglobus sp. | reverse complement strand
CTATAGTTAATCCCATTCTCTTTTCCTCATCTCTATGAGTACTTCCAGTGGATCTTCTCTAACGTCCCTGAATTTCCTGGATAACCTTTCGATTAATTCAACCAATTCTGCAGATTTCTTTTTTCTACTTATTATTACCATCTCAATCCTTTCGCCTTCTTTCAGATCAACTTTTTCGACTGGTTTAAAAACACCTTTTTCATAAATTACTTTAATGGTTTTACCCATAGCCACCACTTTATATTCGCACTTTCCTAACTTTGATAAAAATTTAGAGGACTCTGGATATTATGCAAAGATCAGTTACCTCCTCAGCCCCGAATACACCGCCGCCACTCCAGCAATCAGAGCAAGCAAGCTTGCAATTACCATCTTCCTTGCAAACCTCACATACTCCCCATCCGTCCATATTTAAAAAATGACAAAAACACTACCGCCGAAATTGTATAAACGGAAATAAATGCATTACAAAAACATTTCCTAATTTTTGCTGTTGAGAGAAACGCTCAGCCTCTGTGGTATTATTTTACATCTTAAGCTTTTCAAGAACAAATTTTTTCACTTTTTCAGCTATCGCTATTGACTCTTCCGCTTCAGACTCTAAAATTTCATCCTCTATCTCGGGATATCTAACCATAACTCCTCTGGGATATAGCTTGTCAACTTCCATCTTAATTAACTCTCTGAAACTATCATCAATCTCAATACATTTTTTCAAGAGCAGAGTTATATCATGAGTTTTACTAAATGGTTTATTGTGATAAGTTAAAAAGGCTTTCAAATACTTCTCAACGGCTTGTTGTGAGTGGAACAGAGAGTAATCGTATATTTCTGATTCAAATAGCTTCCTTGCGGAAATTATATCCCTATCCGCCTTTTTTATCCATCCCATAGCAAATTTTATCGTTTTTTCCTTCATATTACATAACCTTCCAGGGTTGCCATGCCTGGTATTGACCCGTAGACATTTTTAAAATCCTCATGGTATTTTCTGCTCACAACTATTATATCTACTGGTCTATCAATTTCCCAAACTATTTTTCTACGAGCTTCGTGAATAAATTCGTATTTTTTGTTTTTATCCAGTTTTTCTCTTGTAACCACGAGCACATCCAAGTCACTCTCTTCTCTGTAATCACCCCTCGCCCTTGAGCCGAATAATATAATTTTATCTACCTCTATTCCGTGCTTTCTGGCAATACTCAATATAACCTCCTTTATTTTTTTGAGAACATTGCGCTGCTCCTCATCCATACTCCTCTGAGCCAAATTTCCCATTACAAAAATTTTAAGTTATAACAGGTAATTGTTCACCTCCTCACCATAGCATAAACCACCACTGCTATGCCAGAGAGCAGCGCCACCACGCTTGCAATTACCATCTTCCTGGCAAACTTCACATGCCCTCATTCTGCCACTCTCCGCTGTACCCAGCTTTCCAAACACAGCCTCAGAAACAGCCTCAGTCTTCGGTATGGTTACGTTCATGCTCTCCACCACAGGCTCAGCAGGCAGCATGTAGTAAACCTTGATTATTTCTCCCTCTTTCAGCCCGCTCTTCCCATCCACATCCAATACCAATTTTCAAAAATTCTCTTTGCACCTGCCTTGCTTCCATCACCCAGGAAACCTCATCCTATTTGGGGTACAACTATTGCCCTTTCCGATATCCTCAACACAGCTGTGAGATGTGAAACCTGCTGTGATAACTACCTCACATCAAATAAACTTGAGAACAATTCCCTCGAAATCCAGAAATCAATGGACCTCAACCTTATGTATATCTCGTCAGGCGCCTCTTTTATTATCCCTCTTCTTACTAAGGCACGGATTATGGCAAGAGCCCCCATAACATTCATCTTAAATGACCTCGCCCATTGTCTCGCCTTTAAGTCATCCAATAACACAAAATCTGATTTGACCTCTTTGCCCAGAGCTATCGCCTCGGATTCGCCGATGCCAAGCTCGGCATTGAACATCTGAACAAGAAACCTATTTTCTACTTCTTTAACTTCAATGAAACCACGCTCAATCAGTGCTTCTACAGCTTTCTGCACGTCATCCTCCTTTTCGGACATTTCCCTTCTCACGCCCGAGGGTATGTTATTTTCTCAAAAATTTCTGGGAGCATATCGATATAACCAAGCTTTGACAGGACGATTAAGGGAGAAGTGTTGGAAACGGCAAGCATTCAGCTACCTCAGAAGAGCTTCAGACGCCTCTTTTTCACGCTTCACTTCATCTTCCGTAAGGTAGGAATATTCCAACCCCATGAGTTTGAGTATCCCGGAAAGTTCCTCCCGCGACATTCCGAGTAGTTCTGCAGCCTTCGCCAAGGTCACCTGCCTGGTAAAAAGTAGACCCAAGACAGTGAAAAACTTCTCTTTTTTCTCGTAACTCTCAAACAGCGGGAATCTCTCTATTACGCTCAATTCCATAATTCAACACCATAAAAAATTCAGCTTGATAACTACTTAAAGCATTCACAAAGCTTAATTAATTAGTTGTTTTTATACCTCCTCACCCCCGCATATACCACCTCCACCACTCCAGCAAGCAGCACCACAACACTCGCAGGCACCGCAGGCGCAGTAAATTTATATAAAGGGAGCGGAATCTTTATACTGCGAGGGGCACCCGCATGGACGAACTGGAGGAGAGGAGAAGGAGGATCAGGGAGAAGATAAAAAGGCGCAGCTCTCCCGAGCTCTTCGGCATCGTGCTCGTAGCCCTGATCTTCGCCTTCCTTTTGTTCACCTCTCTACCCGGCGAAGAGAAAGCGGAGCAGGCACCCGCGCAGACGCAGGAGAAGGCGGTCGAGCAGGAAAGAGTACAACAAACACCATCTCTATCACCAGAAACTTCCCCTTCAGTTGTCTCTCCAATTTCCATGCCAGCGCCGAGCATTAAAATATATTCGCCGAAAAACACCACCTACAATACCAGCACCCCTCTGCTCAGCTTTATTGTGGCTGGCAGTAATCTTGATACTGTGCTATTAAGTGTCGACGGTGGTGAGAATATCACCCTACCTCATGATGGAACAATAGCGAAGATAGACTTCGCTAAAGGTTATCCGTTGTTTATCGAAGATTTCAGCGGCAGGGCAAAGAGGTGGAGTGGTAGCGGATTTAAGGTTACTAATGGAGAATACGTTTCATCAAAAGGTGATGTAGTTGCTGGAAATGAAAATTGGGATGACTACTGTGTTGAAGCTAAGGTTAATATTAAAAGTGGCAAGAACGTGGCCTATCTTGGCTTGAGGTGGAAGGATGGAATTTTTTATGGGATTCATACTTTTTCTGGGAGAATTAACGAAATAAAGCTCGTTAAATCCCCCCCCTATACCCTCCTTATTTCTGCTCAGACCAATATAAAACGAAACAAATGGCACACTTGGAAAATATGTGCAGAAAAAAATAACATAAGAGCATATATAGATGGTATTAAGTATATCGAATACATCGATAATGTAAATCCCAATCTTCAAGGAAAGATAAGGATAATTGCCGAAAACACTCTCGCTCATTTTGACGATATAGTTGTTTATAAACCACTCTCCAACGGCTTACACAGCCTGACAATCTTCGCAAACAATACCGCGGGCAATGCCTCCTCGGCTACTGTTTTCTTTGCAGTTAACACTACTTCAGTAGAAGAGATTAAAGATAAGGATGCAGGCATGAGAGAAACCCTACGTAAGGAGGGTTTTGAAGTAACGCTCAAATACTTCGAGATTCGTAAAGAAGTTAAGGTTTATCCCAATGCCCTGAAGCAGGAGCAATATGCAGAGATTAAAACTCAGTCTGTATTAACACTTCAGGTGAAAAACATTGAAGAAACTGAGAAGCCTTTTAAACTTGAGCCCACTGCAGTAATGGTTGACGACCTGGGCAACCAGTACCAGATGAGGGTTTACAAGTATACCGATGTATCAAACCAGATTGAGCAGGTTACAATCTATCCCGGTGTCACTCGGGAAGGTGTAATCCTATTTGATCCGGTAAGTCTAGAAGCCAAGAAACTTACCCTTTACCTTTACATTAATGGCATAAAATACACATTCGTTTTTAATCCATTCTCTAGTTAGAAAAACTTTTTGTTAATTGAGGGGTTGTCGAAAAAATAACTTTCCAGCTTTAAGCTCTAACTCTCAGCTTCACCTGGAAGTTACATATGAGTGGCAGCTCCGCATTATGCTTCATGCGTAGCAAGCAAAGCAGCAATCGAAGCAACAGGCGTACAAGACCACCTTATTACTGGCGGAGCTACCACTCGAGCAT
>JALUWC010000041.1 GCA_027019885.1 Geoglobus sp. | reverse complement strand
GAGAAAAGCAAGGAGCAAGAACGAGTTTATCAACTTGATTGTGGACGAGCTTGATTTTGACGATGTTATTGAGTATGCCAAGAAATTTGGAGTCAGATACCAAGACATCCTTAGAGATCTTGAGGAGTTTGAGGCTGAGCTATTTGGTGAAGAGGAAGATGTAGATCTCCAACCTGAAAGCGAGTTCGACGAGATTCTTGATTTGATCCAGAGAGAATTCAGGCCGGAAATGACGAGAGACGAGGAAGATCTGGAAAAGCAGTTGGCATTGTTTTTGAAAGTGCATCTCGGCGAGGATAGAGTGGAAAGACAGATAACCATCGAAAGAGGGAAAAGAGTTGACATCCTTATAGATGGAGCATATGGTATAGAGGTCAAGATCGCAGACAGTACCGGGCTGGCTTATCTGCCAACTCAGCTCAGAATATACCGGAAAAGGCTCAGAGATGTGGCGGCAGTCATTGTCAGGCCCATTGGGAAGGAGGTAAACATCAACGATATTCTGGAATTGCTGGATGAAGACGGGATTAAATACGTGGAGGTTGAGGCAGAGGTCAGGAGGAGGGGCGGGTGGACGTTTGAGCTGGTTAAGAAGAGGAAAAGGAAATGATAGGGTTATTGTAGATGTTATTTTACTTTTATTTATTCTAATAGCTCATTAACGAACTTCTCCGGCTCCTTTGGCAAATGTGAATGATATTCTTCAAACTCTGTAAAGATTAAGCTAATTAGGGTGAAGATCCCTAAATGATTTAACTAGGACCAACTTTTTTAAATGTCAATGATTCGTATTCCTTTATTATGAAGCTGTCAGTCATACCAGAGATATAATCCCATACCGCGAATTTAATTGGGAGTTTGTTTAATTCACTCAGCTCTCTGAGTTCTTTATCCTTTTTTATTTGCTCAAGGAAATCTTTTCCAGCATCACGGGACTTCTCTAAATCTCCGCGCAATTCTTGTGGGACTATGTTGAAATTAACTTCCTCTTTTTTCCTTGAATTGTATTTGTGTGTGAATGCCTTAAAAAGAACTTTTGAAAGATCTAAGCACAGATCTTCTCCTTTGATATCCCATCTTGCCACTTCTGGCAACTCTAATACATTATTCCGGCACGATTCGAATATTTTATCTAATCTTGAGAGTATTTCAGTTTCTGCTTCATTTAATTCGAGATCTGCTTTACTCTCATTTAGTTTATCGAATTTTCCGAGGTACCTATCCTTTAATAAAATCTGTCTTTCTCTTTCTTCCATTTCCAATAATTTTAAAATAACTTTAGAAACAATTGGTATACAAATCGTTAACATCAATTTGACGTAAAGACGTTCAATTTTTGCCATTTTTTCTGCGCTCCATTCCTCGACGCATTCTTTAAACTCTGTATACACTTTTTTGGCATTTTCATCTGAAATGCAATCAAGAATGTCGTGTAATCCCTCTAAAACGTCTTCTTTGTAGTATCTCTTTACAACTTCTATACCATTAGCCCTGTCTATTCTCCTTATATCCTCGATATCGTGGCATAATTGGGCTATTTCGTCGGAAATAGCTACAATTAAGCCTTCGCAAGTTATTGGAGACGAATAATCAAAAAGCCATTTGGTTAGCTTATTTTTTGCTTCTTTATCGATTTCTATATTTTCATTATTCTCGTGGTATATCTTAAAATAACTGTCGAAAATAATTTTGTACAGTTTTCTTTCTTTTTTCCCCATATCTGAATGTTTAAAGATCCCATCTAATGTCGCTACCGTTAGGTTTAATCCGTAAAAGTCGGGTTTGTATTGTTTCTCCAGAAAGCAACAAACTTTCAAACTTTGAAAGCAATGTTTGATTTTTCTTTTATTTAGATCTTTTACGCAGGATATTATTTCTGGATCATCGGGGACATCTATGCCATCCGTTGACTTTCCAAACATAAATTTAAACAATGCTTGCTCTCCGACATGTCCGTAGGGCGTATGACCTAAATCGTGGCCTAGAGCAATGGCCTGGACTAAATTAAGATCTAACATCTTTTTTCTACCCTTTCGTTCGAGTTCTTCATTTACTTTCAGAGCTATAGAAGTCCCTATTTGCATGACCTCAAGAGAATGGGTTAGTCTACTTCGTATGTGGTCGCTAGTTACTCGTCCAGAAGCCATAACAACTTGTGTCTTGAATGCCAATCTTCTAAAAGCTCTTGAAAAAAGTATGCGATCCCTATCTCTCAAATATGGCGGTCTGTCATCTCCGTCATCTTCTACAATCAATCTTTTTTTCAAAGTCTCATCGATGACATTATCCATTATATTCACCCAAAAATATTAGTCTTAATAGTTGTTAGATATTCTACTTAAAATTTGCTGTAAATTTGCTATTCATTTAATTATCTTCTAATAATTCATTGATAAATTCATCAGATTCTTTTGGCAAATGCGAATGATACTCTTCAAATTCCTTCTCAACCTGCTCCAGAAGCTGAACGATTTTTTTGCCAAGAGGTGTGAGCTCGTAGAGTTTTGTTCCGGTGGGAGTATCGAAAATGAGTTTGATTTGTATAAGGCCAAGGTCAGAAAGCTCTCTTATCCTATGGCTGAGAGTCTTTTTATCCTTCGCAACTTCAAGTAAGTTACTCCACCTTTTGCTTCCATCCTTGAGTCTGAATAAGATGTCTAAGCTTTTGGAGTGGCTTAGTATGTTGATTATGGAACTAATTGGTCTTTCCATCAACTAATTGGCAATTTTGGATTTTATAAAAGGATGGTAGCTTTACAGCCAATAAGTTGGAATTATCGCAACCTTTAAGTAGTGGTTGGACAAATAGTAACTTGTTGGAGGTGTTACAACATGGGTGAGAAGGTCTGGGCAGACGTCCCGGAGAGGTGGAAGCCCCTGATTGAGAAGGCCAAGGAGATAGAGGGCTGGGACTCTCTGTCTGCATACATCAGAGAGCTTATCAAGAAAGACCTCGCCAGCAAGGGACTCCTCGGCGTGAAGAACGGAGAGGGAGAGGTGGAGGTGACGGCGTGATGCTAAATCCGATCGTAAACTCTTCCCCGTTTGTCAATCTTGGATACAGTAACAATTTTCATTTCCTCATCGATGAAGAAAAGAATTCTGTAATCGCCTACCCTCAAACGGAAGACATCTTCACTCCCCTTAAGCTTCTTGGGTTTGAGAGCAAATGGATTTTTGAGATCCAGAATTTTCTTTCGAATTCTTTCGGCATCATGCTTGGGGATTTTGTGGAGGAACTTCTCAACATCCCTGTGAACTTTTACTCGATACATAGATCTTCAGCATCTATGAACTCTGAAAAATCACCTTTCTTTATCATCTCTTTGTGTTTTCTGATTAACTCCTCCTCTTCTGGAGTTAGTGTTGAATCGATGAGATCTTCAATTGCCTCTTCAATATGCTCGATCTTCTGTTTGATCTCCTTCAGTTCATTGAGGAGATCGAAGAGTGAAACTGTTTCCTGCATATTCAAAACTCTGGATGAGGAAGTTGATAAAGGTTACTTCGAGTATCTCTCAATCTCTTCAAGCTTTTCTAAAACGAATTTGCCAAAGTCTGTGAGGACGTGGGCTTTTGATCCACGAGGCTTATCGAAAACTACAGTGGCTGTAACCAAATTCAACCGGTACAGCTCATTTAATCGGTTACTTAGAGTTTTGGGGTCTCGAACGATCTTTCTAAGTTCATCCCACTTCTTCGGCTCCTTTAGAGCATACATCAGCTCAAGAGTCCTTGATTTTGAGAGAACTTTGAGTATCTCTTCCTTAGTGGGCATTCCGTCTTATTTAGCTTTGAGGTTATATAATCTAAACTTTGATTTTTCTCCAATTAAAATTGGAAAATTAGCAAATTATTTATATTACTTGGTAGTTAATCAATTTATAGTTGGAGGTGTTGCCAATTGAAAGTATGGGGTGAAGTACCCGACAGCTGGGAGGAGAGAATCCGCAAGGCGATGAAAATGGAAGGCTGGGACACACTCTCAGCCTACGTAAGAGACCTCATCAGAGAAGATCTGAAGAAAAAGGGTTTGCTGGGTGTGAGAAACGGGGAAAGTGAGGCTGTTCTTGATGGAATTTCGGAGTTCACCAAGGAGTTCCAGAAAGAGTTCAGGGAATCAGAGGAGGAGTGAGCCATGCCAGAGATAGACCTCTCCCCGATAGAGAAAGCAAGAAGGCAATACGTGGACATGATCCTCAGAGTGGAGTTCAAAACCGCCTACGAGCTCTGGCAGAGGCAGAAAGAGGTTCTGATTGATGCTGATGGAGACTGCGAGGTCTGGGAG
>JALUWC010000040.1 GCA_027019885.1 Geoglobus sp. | reverse complement strand
AAGAGCTCTTTTTCTTCCAATTCTGTCTGATGCTTTTCCCCAGATTATTGCTCCCGCTATTGAAAGAAAGCCGAGAAGAGACCAGAGAAAGCTCGAAGCCTCATATCTCAGCCCGATGTTTATGAGATGGGATGAGAAAAATGTTACGAAGATTATGTAAGATGAGCCAAAGAATATGTATGAGATTCCGAGAAATACAAGCCTTCTCTCCCTGTATACCCTGCCGAGAGGTATTTTCGACTCTGATACGAACTTTTCGGGGGTCTCTTTGAGCCTGAGTGAAAGAACAAAGACAGCAAGAGCTATTGCCGCCAGAAACTGCCAGCCAGCCCTCCAGTCGTAACTGAGTATAACTAAAGGAAGGGTAAATCCGGCAAAGATTATCCCAATACTCGAACCTGTATTTATTATTCCAAGAGCAAAGCCTCTTTTCTCAATCTCAAACCACTTTGCAGCAAGGCCAACAAGACCAACATTAACCCCAGCCGAGCCTATTCCTGTTAGAAACCTGTAAAAACCAGCATCCAGAAAGCCTATTGAAAAAGAGGTCAGGAACAGGGTTATTGCTACAAGCAGAAGAGAGGATACAACTATTCTCTTCGTTCCATATTTTGATGCAAGGTACCCTGCAAGTGGGGAGAAGAGAACATATCCAAAGAAGTTTGCCGAGGCAATGGCACCCATTTCAGTGTAGTTCAGCATCAATCCATTCTTCATCGGCTCAAGAATAACGGTGTATGCGAACCTTCCAAGGCCAAGAGCCGAGAAAATGCCCAGCAACCCAACAGCAAGTGTGAAAACTTCCTCCCTTTTCACACCATAGAACTGTTAACTTTCCTTTAAAAATCTATTTGATTAAGTGTAGCGATAGCTTTACAACACTTTCCTCTCTTCCCATGAGGGTCATCTTCGGAGGAAATTTCTTCTCAACTTTAAAACCCTCTCTTCTGAATATGTGGAGGGCTGGACTGTTTTTCTCATTTATAAAGCTTATAAGCTTCTCTATACCTTTCCTCCTCGCAAGGTCTATCATCTCTCTCAAAAGGCTCTGTCCGATACCCCGATTCTGGTAATCATCGTGAACAACAATCCCTATCTCTCCTGAGCCAGTTTCATGGGTGATCAGTCTTACCTCTCCAACTATTTCGCCCTGCTCGCACTCAGCAACAATTGAGAAAACATTCCTGAAATCAACCCTCCCAAGCATGACCTCAACCTCTTTTTTTGTGAATCTGTATGGTCTCAGATATCTCATGGTTCTGTCTGAGAGGGTTGTGTAAAACTTTATCAGCTTTTCAAGATCATCTCTCTCAGGAAATCTGAGCCTTATTCTGACTCCATTTTTTGCAGTCATTTCTGATGGGACTGACACTGAACTTACTTTTGTTTGAGTATTTTTAATATTTAGGCTGAATGATTCATTTTTCAGGAAAAACCACTAAGTTTTTAATGTATCTGGAGAAACGGAAAACATGAAATTCACCGTAGATGTGGTGATAAGCCTTAAAAAGGGAGTTCTCGATGCTGAGGGTGAGGCTACAAAAAAAGCTCTCAGATTGCTTGGCTACAAGAATGTTGAAAATGTCTCATCTATGAAGGTTTTCAGGATTGAGCTAAATGCAAAGTCAAGGGAGGATGCTGAGGAGATGGTAAGGGAGATGTGTGACAGAATGCTTGCCAATCCTGTGATTCAGGATTATGAGATAAGGTGGGTTGGTTGAGATGTTCAGGCTTATCCTGCCAGATCCCGAGGTTTATGAGGTTGATCTGCTTAACTCTGATGATGACACTCTTGTCAAAATTAGTCAGAATCTCGGGCTGAATCTGAATCTGGATGAGATGAAAAGGGTAAAAGATTACTTCAGAAAAAAGGGCAGGAATCCAACTGACATTGAATTGCAAAGCCTTGGGCAGGCATGGAGTGAGCACTGCTGTTACAAGAGCTCGAAATACTACTTGAAGAAGTATCTGCTTGGCTTTAAAGCTGATTACGTTATCTCAACAACCGATGATGCTGGAGTGGTTGAGTTCGATGAAGATCATGCATACGTTGTTGCATTTGAGAGCCACAATCATCCTTCGGCAATTGAGCCCTACGGTGGGGCAGCGACAGGCATTGGCGGTATTTTGAGAGATGTTGTGTGCATGGGTGCTCAGCCTGTTGCGCTGATAGACCCTCTTTTCTTTGGAGACCCTGAAACCAGGAGGGATGAAATACCGAAAGGCGTGAAGCATCCGCTTTATTTGCTTGGAGGAGTTGTTGCGGGAATAAGAGACTACGGAAATAGAGTCGGAATTCCGACAGTTGCTGGAATGGTTTTCTTTGATTCCAGCTACCTCACAAACTGTCTTGTCAATGTGGGTTGTGTTGGGATAGTCAGAAAAGATAGTATAATTCCGAGCAGGGTTGGAGGGGCAGGAGAGCTAATAATTCTTGCTGGCGGCGCAACGGGGAGAGATGGGATTCATGGCGTTACATTCGCATCTGCCGAGCTTGATGAAAAAAGCGAGGAAGAGTCGAGGGGAGCTGTTCAGCTCGGAAACCCGATAATGAAGGAACCGCTGATGCATGCATGCCTTGAGGCTGTTGAGAAAAAACTTGTCTCAGGTATGAAGGATCTCGGTGGAGGGGGGTTGAGCGGAGCAGTCGGGGAAATGAGCCTTGCTGGAAATTGTGGGGTGGAGGTGTGGCTCGATAAGGTGCATCTGAAGGAGGAGAGGATGAAGCCCTGGGAGATATGGATTAGCGAGAGTCAGGAGAGAATGCTCCTCTCTGTGAAGCCAGTTCATGTTGATGAGGTTCTTTACATATTCTCGAAATGGGATGTGCCTGCGAGAATTATCGGAGTAACGACTGATGATAAAAAGCTGAGGGTTTACTGGAGGGAAAATCTGATCTACGACATGGACATAGAGTTTGTCTCGGCTGGAGTTGAGTACTGCAGGAACTACAGCGTTGAAAAGCACGAAGCTGGAGGGGAGGATGATGTGTTCGATCTTGGAAATTATGAAGAGACGATTTTAAGAATGCTCTCTCACCCAAATGTTGCAAGCAAGGAATGGGTGGTGAGGCAGTACGACCATGAGGTCAGGGCAAACACAGTACTGAAACCGCTTCAGGGCAGGATCGGTTTTGAAACCCACGGGGATGCTGCAATTATAAAGCCAACCGATTCAATGAGAGGGATAGCGATAACAGCCGATGTCAATCCATGGATGGTCTCCGCTGATCCATTCTGGGGGTCTGCAAGCTCATTTGATGAGATGATCAGAAATCTGATTGCTGTGAACAGCATTCCGCATACCTTTGTTGACTGTCTGAATTTCGGCAATCCTGAGAAGCCTGACAGAATGGGGGAGTTTGTGGAAAGCGTTAAAGCTTTGGGATGGATGTCGAAGGAGTTTGGCATTCCTGTTGTCAGCGGGAATGTGAGTTTTTACAATGAAACCCCCTACGGCTCGATAGCACCAACACCCTCTCTTATCGGGATAGGAATAGCTGAGGACATCAGGAAATGCGTTAGCTCCGAATTCAAGAAGCAAGGCACGGCGTTGATTCTTGTTGGTGAGACAGAGAAAGAGTTTGGAGGGAGCCTTTACTCCAGGATTAATGGAATTCAAACTTTTAATGTTCCAAAAACAGATCCTGAGAGTCTCAAGAAATACAGCAACGCCATGCTGAAGGCATTCAATCAATTCGGGATTCTCGCATGCCATGATGTCTCCATGGGAGGAATTGCAGTTTCTCTGGCAGAAATGGCATTTGGATCGGGATTTGGCTTTGAGGTCAGCCTTAAGGACTTTGTTGAGCTTTTCAGCGAGAGCAATACCAGGTGGATCGTCGAGATAGATGAGCGCGATGCAGTAAGCTTCATAGAGTTCATGACTGAAATGGGATGCAGGGCTGAGAAGATCGGGGTTACAGGTGGAGAGAGGCTTGACTATGGTATTGCGTCCCTGGAATTTGATATTGCAGAGGAGAAATGGAGAACGGGGCTTGCAGGATATCTGGGGTGATTGAAATGGACATTGAAGAAATCAGAGTTGGAGTGCTCAGAATTGAGGGAACGAACTGCGAGGATGAGACTGTAAAGGCATTTAAAATGCTCGGAGTTAATGCTGAGGCTGTTCATTTAAAGCAGTTTTACAGCGATATGATAAAGGACAGCGAGGTGAGAAGCATATGGGATTACTCCTGCATTGTTTTTCCAGGAGGATTTTCTGCTGGTGACTATGTGAGGGCTGGATCCATATTCTCTGCAAGAGCCAAAAGTCTGCTGAAGGAAGACCTTGAGATGTTTATAAGAGAGGGTTA
>JALUWC010000039.1 GCA_027019885.1 Geoglobus sp. | reverse complement strand
ATAAAGTTGTGGAGGAGTTGCTCAAGGTGGGCAAAATAAGAATGGATGTGGCTGAAGAGATAATCAAGAAACTCAGAGAAAAAACCTGATTTCAGTCCATTACGGAGAATCTTGCTGGATCGATCCACTCACTCTTACATCTGGGACATCTGGTTGGGTTTGCTTTATCAAACACAAATCCGCATTTCCTGCAAACGGGAGGAGACATCATGAGACTTTTTCCCTTTCTTTTCAGAACCCTTGATGCCTTTTTCAGTGCATCATAAACCTCCTTCTCCCGTGAGGTGTCAGCTTCAAGAGCCTGACAGATTTCCTTGGCAGTCATTGGCCTGTCCTCGAGGAGAGAGATTATTTTCATCAGCTGCACGTCAGAAGTATTTTCTGGCTGGGATATAATCGTTTTCCAACAAAGTGAATGAAAGTAAAGAGACCAGAGATTATGGATGTCTTTTAACACGAACTGTGAGATGTGCTTTACCTCTCCTGCCTTCAGGACTTGAATTTGTGTTGTCAAACGAGCTGGAAAGCAGAAGGCTCGGGATAGTTTCTGAGATAAAGAATGGTGGAAAGAAAAGGTATTTTTCAGAACTCATCCTGAGGAGATCTCTCATGCACTGCTCACTCAAAATGCTGAAAGAATGGTTCTCCTGCCTGAAATGAGTAATTGAATGTCTGGGAGACATATACGGCTGTTGAGGTGTGTGAACTTTTCATTCACAAATCCGGAATGGAGCTTTGCGGTAAAGGTGACAGGAACTGAAAACCATAACCCCATATCAATTGACATGGATAGGATTGCGGGAAAGTCAGCCATATACACCTGCCTTGAATTCAGTGGATGTGGCTTAGAGTTGATTTGAATGAGTAATGTCATAATCCGCTGTAATCTCATGATGATCGCATGTTTGGTTTGATATGACAGGAGTTTACGTTACTGAAGCTTGATTCTGTCAGCGTTGAGCATCATGAAGTATGGCACCGAAAACACTGCTGAGGGAACTGCAGAAAGGAGATACCTCACCAAAAAGGCAAAAGTCAGATTCATACCTTTTTTACTGAATTCTGTGGTTATGTAACCCCCAGCATAAATGAAATAGGGTGTAACCACAGCAGACACAAATAGAAATGATGCTCCAATCAGAATGTCACAGGCTGTTACAGCAAAATATTCGTCGTCTCTGTCCCTGATCTCAAACAGAGCTCTGAAAACTGCCATAACAATGAAAAAATTGAAAATGAGAAAAGTAAAAACAACTATGTGTTCTTCATTCATGGGATGCCCAAAAAGGAATTTCACAGAGAAAGCCATGATGAATCCAACAGACAGAAGGATTATCGGGGAAACAAGAATCGGAATGATCGCTCTTCTCAAAAGCATGTGCCAGACATTCCTATAATTCTTACCGAAAATCATGAAAAGAGGGAGACTTGCACCGATGTGTGCCATTGAACTGACAATGAATGCAATATTTACGGAAAGAGTTTGAAAAAGATCTGACCCATAGAAACTTCCCGTCAGAATGAATGAAACCAGAAACGGTATGAGAAGTCCAAAAGATTTCAAAATCTTTTTCAGGATTTTCATCACTGCTAAATTTGAGCATGAAACAATAAAAACTTGCCGAAAAATAAATCTCTTCAATACGACAGACAAAAAAATTAAATAATTCAGCACCACCTTTTTTCAGGTGATGATGCCATGGGGACTGTAAAGCCAGCTTACATCAAGAACATAGCAGTAGAACTCCTAAAAAAATATCCCGATATGTTTACGAATAACTTTGAGGAGAACAAGAAATTCGTTGAGGAGCTGACAAACATAAGAAGCAAGATAGTCAGAAACAGGGTGGCTGGATACATAACGAGAAAGGTAAACAGGGGATGGAAGAATGTTTGAGGGCATAATACCCGCCCTCGTAACTCCATTCAAGGAAAACTTTGAGGTTGATTTTGAAGGTATTGCAAAAAACCTCGACTACCTTGAGAGACATGTGAATGCTTTTGTCCCTGCAGGTACAACAGGCGAGGCAGCAACTCTCAGCTATGAAGAGCACATAGAAGTCGTCAAATATGTTTGCGAGGTTTCCAAGAAACCGGTTATTGCTGGAGCAGGTTCAAACTCGACAAGAGAAGCTTTATATCTGGCAAAAGAGGTTGAAAAGGCTGGAGCAGATGCCGCAATGTTTGTCACACCATACTACAACAAGCCAAACCCCGACGGGCTTGTTCAGCACTACTCAAAGATTTCAGAAGAGACATCCATCCCGGTAATTGTTTACAATGTGCCAGGAAGAACCGGGATTAACACGACTTCAGATACAGTAAGAAGGCTTGCAGAGATTGATGGGGTTATCGGAATAAAGGAGGCAAGTGGAAACCTGAAGCAGGTTGCAGAGATAATAAGAGCAACTCCCGATGATTTCATTCTCCTGTCAGGTGATGATTTTCTGACACTGCCGATTCTATTTCTCGGTGGAAAAGGAGTGATAAGCGTTGCAGCAAATGTGGCACCGCACATAATGCAGGAGATGTTTCAGGCATTCAAAAACGGAGATATTGAGAAAGCACGAGAACTGCATTACAGGCTGATGCCACTGTATGACGCTCTTTTCATAGACACAAACCCAATTCCGGTCAAGAAGGCGATGGAATTGATAGGGCTTGCTGCAGGGAAGCCAAGATTGCCCTTAGTTGAGCTTAACGAGCAAAAAACAGAAAAACTGAACTCTGTGCTTAAAGAGCTTGAGCTGATCTGATTTTGTTGTAGTATCCAAATGAAAATTTTTTAGTTAAGCATGGCAACAAAGAATTGTTGTACTCTTCGATTTCATCACCATCAGGGAAACAGAGAGAACGTTAATCAATTAATCCAAATGGCAGAGTTTAGTCAGAGTTCGTAAAGGATCGATGAATAGATTCAGATTTATTCAGTGGAAAAAGGATGAGAGGCCGAAACCCTAAGCAATAATCGCAAAGAGTTTAGCAGGAAAATAGGTGAATTTAAAGATGGTTGTGGCATTTGCTTGGATCTCAATATGCTAAAGAAGGCATTGAAGAGTTCTAAGTTTTCTTCGATATCTTAAAAGCATAAACACCATTTTTCTTCATCTCCTCAATCTCAAAATCCTTAAGCCTTCTTTCAAGCTCCTCACTTTTCTCATCGTACATAACGGTCAGCGTGGCATTTTCGGGCATCAGATTTGCAACTCTGACAACGAAATCATCCCGATCTTCTTTCGGTATTGCTCTCGCCTCAACAATCGCATTTCCGGTTTTTGACAGAATTTCTACAAAGATCTCATCTGCAAGCTCCTGCATTTCCTCATAGCTCCCAAGCTCCCGATCAACCCTGCTGAACTCTTCCAACATATTCTCCTTTTCATTTTCATCGAAAACTCTGTCCAATCCCGGAAAAAGAGAGTGATTTTCCCTGTCAATGTGATCTGAAATGAAATTTGCCCATTCTCTCAAGCTCACAATCGCATTTTTCAAATCTCCTCTTTCAATGAGTTCTGATGCCTCTCTGACCCTCGATCTCGTCATCTCATGCTCCCTCTCCATTGCATCAACTGGAGACGTGCCAATTTTCTTTTTCTTGGCTTTTTCAAAAACAACCTTCTCCTCCTTCTCGTGATGATAGCGATCTGCAAACTTCCTTATGAATTCTACAGCCTTTCTCAGCGTTTCTGAATCAATATCATGAGTTACACGCATTGCAGAAAGAGCTGATGCTACCTGGATTATTGGGTAGTGTTCAACAGTCATGATTCTGAAGGGATTCTTTTCAGGCATTTCGAATCACCTGACGGATTTGAGAATTCAATATTTTATAAATGCTTCTGGAATTGTTTCCTGAGAGTGTAAATACCAAAAACATTCACCTTCGATCGCATTGTGGAGGGTAGCATACCAATCCTTAGAATGGTATCGATAGGATATCAGATAAGTACTGCGATACTGAAAATCTATTGGCCAAGAAAAGCACACACAAAACATTTGAGAGAAATTAAAAGATGTTTCAGAATTGTGAGGAAATTTAAAACCAAACACATGAATTTATGAACCTCGCAGACACATCTGGACAAAACATTTTTCTAATTCAGCCCCAATAAAAAATCATGAGAATTGCTGTTCACGGTGCAGCGGGCAGAATGGGAAGGCTCGTTGTGAAGAATGCAGTTGAAGATGGTCTTGAGGTTGTTCAGGCTTTTGATATGGCGAGAGTGGGTGAGGATGCTGGAGAGGTTGCGGGAATAGGCAAAATCGGCGTTCAGATCTCAAGCAGCGTTGAAGAGCTTTCGAGTGATATCGTCATAGACTT
>JALUWC010000038.1 GCA_027019885.1 Geoglobus sp. | reverse complement strand
ACTGGATAACAATGGAGGTGTGAGGATGAAGGTAAAGAGTCCCCTTGAAGTTTACAAATATCTCCCGCAAACAAACTGCGGTGAATGCGGATATGACACGTGCATGAGCTTTGCTGCCCAGATCATAGACAGGAACGTGAAGCCCACAGACTGCCCGCCTCTTGTGGAGAATGCAAAAAAGGAAAAGAAATTTGAAAAGAAGCTTAACGAGCTCATATCACTCACATCTCCCGAGATAGCGGAGGTAATAATAGGCTCTGGGGAGAGCGCGGTCAAGATTGGAGGAGAGGATGTCCTTCACAGGCATGAATTGACGTTTTTCAACCCCCCTGCCTTCTTCTTTGATGTTCATGACAACATGGATGAAGCATTGATCGATGAGAGATGCAGCAGGGTTGTCGAATACAGAAAGTTCTACGTTGGGGACTTCATAACACTTGAAGGAATCGCTGTGAGATGCGTCTCCAATGATCCCGAAAAATTCAGAAAGGTTGCAAAGAAGGTTGCAGAGTACGGAAAGCCGATGGTTCTTATCTCCCTCAACCCCAATTGCATGAGGGCTGCACTTGAGGAGGTTGCAGATCAGAAGCCTTTGATCTACGCTGCAACAGAAAACAACTGGAGGGAGGTTCTTGAGCTTGCATTGGAATTCAAGGTACCGGTGACCATCAGAAGCAAGAACCTCGACATGCTGAAAAGCATCGCAAAGACATTCAGGGAGAGTGGTGTGGGTGAGATCGTTCTTGATCCCGTTACAGAGCCTGTGGGGAGAGGTCTCAGAGACACCTTTGAAAGGGTAATCCAGCTCAGGAGAACAGCAATTCTCGGAGAAGACAAGGAAATTGCGTATCCAATAATGATAACGCCCATTTCAGCCTGGCTCATTGAAGGCGACGATATAACAAGGGGTTACTGGGAAACAGTTATTACCTCCACTTTCATAACAAAGTACGCTGACATAATGATATTCAGAAACCTCGAGCAGTACACGGTTATGCCATCTGTTCTGCTCAGATACAACATCTACACGGATCCAAGAACCCCAGTTCAGGTTGAGCCCGGGCTGAGAGAGATAAACAATCCATCCCCCGACGATCCCGTTTTCATAACAACAAACTTTGCCCTCACATACTACACAGTTGAGAGCGACCTCTCAAGCAGCAACATAAAGTGCTGGCTTCTTGTTCTCGATACAGAAGGTCTTGGAGTCGAGGTGAGTGTTGCTGGAGGGCAGTTCACAGCAGCAAAGGTTAAGGATCTGATTCAGGAGACGGGGATAGAGCAGAAAGCCAACCACAAGTTCCTTGTCATTCCGGGGCTTGCAGCAAGATTGCAGGGAGCCATTGAGGATGAGACAGGATGGACGGTGCTTGTTGGGCCGATGGACTCAGGCAGGATAAAGGGCTGGCTTGAGCAGCAGTGGCCTCCAAAGTCTGGTGAGTGATTTTTTTCTTTGTTTTTAATTTAATTTTATAATAAATTTTTGGCTGAAAAAGGAACAAAACTGTTACGGACATTCTGAATTCGAATAGCTGAGGAGATAGGCGTTGGATGCCATCTGAGCCTCTCGATGAGGCTAAAGAATACAGAATAGGGCAAAGAAAAAGATATAACCAGAAGTGAGATTGATGAGATCAAAAATGATCCACATTTTTTCGCATTTATCTGGCAAACAACCATTGTAAAAATATAAACTCCATGGGATTTACTTCTTTACTCTTTGGGAACCGCAGAATGAATAATCGAGAACGGAGTGCGAGCCGAAAGTACCAACAAAAACCAGAAAAACCTTTTATGAGCTGGAACTCCCAAATTGCGAGAGGTATGGAGCTTGATGAAATTAATGTTAGAGCAATCCCGATACTGCAGAAATATGGGGTTGGAAAAGCATTCGTTTTCGACCCGGCAGTTAGAGGTGATATGAAGGATGAGCAGGTGGGTGAGCCAGAGGAATTTTCAGCAAAACGCTCCTTCGTCGAATATGGTGGTGTGTGAAGCACAAAAAGCAATCAATTCCAATAGTGTTAAATATTCATTTTTAAACCGGGAGTCATGGAATATCATCTCGGGTGCATTGAATGCAAGAAAACATTTCACGATGATTCTCTTTACACCTGTCCATCATGTAACGGTCTTCTTGAGGTTGCTGTTGATGTGGGCAATGCAGATTTCAAACTGGATGGAAAAGAAATTAAGGTATGGAAATACCGAAGTTTATTGCCGATCAGAATCGAGCCGATCACCCTCTTTGAGGGTGGAACCCCTCTTTACTCTATCAGATCCGATAAAGAAACAAAGCTCTTTGTCAAGCATGAAGGATTGAATCCGTCGGGCTCCTTCAAGGACAGAGGCATGACCGTTGGTATAACAAAGGCTGTTGAGCTTGGGAAAACAAGAGTGGTATGCGCCTCAACGGGTAATACATCGGCTTCGATGGCAATGTATTCAGCGAGAGCCGGGCTTAAAGCCTACGTATTTCTTCCAAGCGGGAAGGTTGCACTTGGAAAGCTCGCACAGGCAATAATGCATGGGGCAAAGGTTATAGCTGTCAGGGGAAATTTTGACACCGCTCTCAGGATAGTTAGGGAGATCTGCAGCAGGAACGACATCTATCTGCTCAATTCTGTGAATCCCTTCAGGCTTGAGGGGCAGAAAACAATCGCCTTTGAAATTGTTGACCAGCTTGGCTACTGCCCTGATGCAATCTACGTTCCTGTTGGAAACGCAGGAAACATATCTGCCATCTTCAAGGGATTTAAAGAGCTCAAAGAAGCCGGCTACATCGATTTCATTCCCAGGATGATAGGAGTTCAGGCAGAAGGAGCCAACCCGATATTCAGGGCTTTTTCTGAGGGAAAGAACAGAATAACTCCGGTTGGGAATCCAGAGACAATAGCAACAGCAATAAGAATAGGCTCACCGGTTAATGCGAGAAAGGCTCTGAAAGCCATATACAGCTCAGATGGTAAGGTTATTCAGGTGAGCGATGATGAGATTGTCAGGGCTCAGAAGATTCTTGCAAAACAGGGAATTGGTGTTGAGCCTGCGAGCGCTTCAAGCTTTGCAGGGTTTATGAAGGATTATGAGGAATTTGAGAGCGCTGTGTGCATTGCAACAGGAAATCTGCTCAAGGATCCCGAAGAGGCAGTCAGGGTTTCAGAAAAGCCGATTGAAGTTGAGCCTGACCTTGAGATCATAGAAAAACTTCTTTAAATCTGTTAAAAAATTTCAGAACTCTTCTTCTGCTCTTTTCAAGTTTTTTACCCCTTCATTGAGGTTCACCCTGATGAATTCCTGCATGCAACATGAATAATCGGCAAATCAGCAATGAACCATGTCTTGTTTTTTCCATTTTTGCAGCGGTCATTATCTCTTCCATCAATGGAGACTCGTGCCACTTTCCAAGGAATGTTGAATTTTTCCTATCTCCGGATTCAGGTAGGTCTATCAGAGCTGCCTCCCTGCATAGCTCGAAAGGGTCACAAAATCACTGGATTAATTTATTCCATCTGCAATGATTTTATCCACCCATCTATCCGGGACTTTCTGTATTTTCAAGAGTCATCTCTCTGAACTCATCCAAGTGCATACTCCATTCTCTCTGCAATTCTTCTTATCTCATCTCCAGACACATTTCTCTCGATTCCATGTCCGGGAAATACTGTAACTCTGTCTATTTCGGCAAGCCTGCGCAGACTTCTGACATATTCATCGTTGCTCCAGTTGAAGCTTCTCGACGATGCTCTTATCTGCCACTCCCCAAAGAATATGCCCTTCCTCGCAACCCTCAGAACATCCCCGCAAATCAGAGCATCATCTGACAGCAATGCTAAGCTTCCGGGAGTGTGCCCTGGGAGATGAATTACCTGAAATGAATTGAGATTCAGCCCTGTAATGTCCTCTGGGTCTATGGGTTTCATTTTTCTGAGCTTTTCAAAGTTTTTGATGAATTTTCCAATGAAGCTTCTGAAAACAAACTCCTTCTCCCTTCTCAGATAGGGATGGTCATTGACATGGGCATATACAGGGCATGAATAATGCTCTGATATCTCATATGCACTTCCTGCATGATCGTAGTGGGCGTGAGTGATGAGTATTCCATCCAGATCTGCTGTGTAGCTAACAATCCTTTTCAGGTTTCCGGGAATTCCTGTATCAACCAGAAACGTCCTTCCATCGTCTTCTATAATGTAGGCATTGCACCCCCTCAGTTTGAGTTTTTCTATCATAATTTTTCCATTTGATGGAATGCATTTTACGTTTGTGCAATGCTTATATTCCTCTCTGCAATCACTCAATCATGTACAGGTTTATGGACCACAC
>JALUWC010000037.1 GCA_027019885.1 Geoglobus sp. | reverse complement strand
GCCCCTTTTTATTACAAAAGGAGAATCTCCGAGGTTTATTAATATCACCTTTATCTCTCCCCTGTAATCAGCATCAATTGTTCCAGGTGAATTGACGAGGGTAATACCGTGATTTATAGAAAGCCCGCTCCTCGGTCTTATCTGTGCCTCAAAACATTCGGGAAGAGCTATTGCTATACCTGTAGGAATCAAGGCTCTCTCCATAGAGTTTATCACAATGTCTTTCTCAACATCGGCATACAAGTCCATTCCTGCCGAACGTTCGGTCATATATGAAGGAAGACTCAGATCTACCCCTTCCCTAACCCTTTGCACTTTCAATATTATTTTATTCATATTGTCTGTCTCTGAAGAGTGCTGGAGAGTTCCGGCGCCAAGCTATATAAATGATTTAAAATCAGACCCCGTTACTGGAATCCAGCGCTTCTGCCTGATAGTATGCAGTCAAAGCATCCATAATTTCATCCAGGTCGCCATCTATGATTTTATCCAGTTTATGTAACGTCAGCCCTATCCGATGGTCGGAAACCCTGCCCTGAGGAAAATTGTAGGTCCTTATTTTTTCGCTCCTGTCGCCGCTTCCTACCTGGCTTTTTCTATCTTCAGATATTATAGCGTCATGTTCTTCCATCTTAGCTGCCAGAAGACGGGCTGATAAAACTTTTAATGCCTTTGCCTTATTTTTGTGCTGGGATTTCTCATCTTGACAACTAACAACTATACCTGTGGGAAGATGAGTAATCCTTATTGCCGAATCTGTCGTATTTACACTCTGCCCTCCGGGCCCGGAAGACCTGAAAACATCTATTTTTAAATCCTGCGGTTTAATATCGAGTTCAACATCGTCAGCCTCCGGCAATATTGCAACAGTTACAGCAGAAGTGTGAATTCTTCCCTGCGTTTCAGTCTTTGGTACCCTTTGCACACGGTGCACGCCGCTTTCATATTTCAGGCGGCTGTATACATTTTTCCCAGCGACAGAAACAATGACCTCCTTAAAACCACCACTTTCCGAAAGGCTTTCACTAATCAGATCTACCTTCCACCCTTTGACTTCCGCATATTTTGAATATGTCCTGAAAAGATCGCCTGCAAAAAGAGCCGCTTCATCACCACCTGTTCCCGCCCTGATCTCAAGTATAACATTCTTTTCATCTCTGGGATCTTTAGGAATCAACAGAATCTGTAATTTCTTTTCCAGCTCTATTTTTATTTCATTAAGCCTTTTGATTTCTTCTTTAGCCATATCCCGAATCTCAGGATCCTGATCGGATAAAAGCTCATTATTGTCGTCTATTTCCTGAACTATTTTTTTATATTCTCTGTAGGCTTCAACAACCAAAGATATATCGGTATGTTCCTTTGCATACTTCTGAAAATTAGCCTGTCTGGATAAAACTTCAGGATCTGCAAGAAGAGATGAAAGTTCTTCATATCTCTTTTCCACTTCTTCGAGTTTATTAAACATTATAGACATATCGATTAACCAGGTATTTAGAAGTCAGGGGTTAGAATGAAATACAAATCTATGGGAACACAAATAGTTATTGTGTGATGACTGAATGGTTGAATAAAACTAAAAGGTTTTTATATTGAATCCCGAATTCTCAACATTAATCATTATCAGTTAAAGGTTTTTAATTTTTTCTCTGATTTCTTCCGGTCTTCCACAGGTCATCTCGCCTTCAGTGCACTTGCCCCTAACACAGCCGGGCCCTGATGAGTCAAATACGGAAGGAACTACCTCTCTGGCAAGTTTTAACATGGCGCATGCCATATCCCTGATTTCCCATTGCGCCCTTTCACAGCATCGCAGAGTAAAAAAATGAAGCAACTCTCTTGCGTTCATGGTAATTATTATCTTTGTAGCAGCAGCATTGGGGAGAAGAAACCTTGCATCTTCAGCAGGGATACCGGCGATAACCAACTCCCTGTAAACAGAGTGGATCTTTTCTACGGTGCTTCTATATTTTTTAGATAGTTTATCAGATTCGGAAATTGTGGGAGGAGTTACATATTCAAAATCATCTCCACTCTTTACATACCTCTGGCTCTGTTGAGAATACGACGCAACCCTATGGCGCACGAGCTGGTGAGAAGTGGCTCTGGAGATTCCTTCAACACCAAAAGTAAAACAGGCATGCTCAAGCACAGAAAGATGACCGAGCCCGATTATCTTCTTGAGAAACTTCTCCTGCCTTGACGATTCAACAAGACTGCTCAAGTCTCCTATGTTACTCGACGAGTAACATAGTTTCGCTGCCATAGCAATAATCTTTTCAGGTTCAGGAGTATGAGTTAAGAGATAAACCCTCAAAAGTTTCTCCAAATTGTAATCTCGCGAATCTACAGGTGGGCTTTGGAACACATGCAATGCGTCCCTCTGGTGATGTGCCGCTAGCCTAGAAAAAGTGTGATTTAATCACTTTTTTGCCGATTTACCGTATTTCCGGTTAAATCTTTCTACTCTACCCTCAGTATCAACAATCTTTTGTTGACCCGTATAGAAAGGATGGCAACTTGAACAAATTTCGACTGACATCTCCGGTTTTATTGTTCTCGTCTCTACAACACTGCCACAAATACATTTTATTTTTGCGTCAAAATAATCAGGATGAATCTCTTTTTTCACAATCAACTCCTTCTGCTATTACAAAAACAGCCAGAATACTAGCAGTTTTCTCAAAATGTTTCAATAGAATTCTATCGCCAGTCAATAAACCCCTTTAAGCATCTGCTTCTGCTGGGATGGCGAAGTTTTCTTAAGGCCTTTGCCTCTATCTGTCTTATTCTTTCTCTGGTCACATGGAAGTGTTGACCCACCTCCTCTAAAGTATGATCCGCCTTCTTTTGAATTCCAAACCTCATCTTCAAAACTTCTTCTTCTCTGGGAGTCAAAGTAGTCAGTACTCCTCTGGTCTGATTTTGCAGGTCGTGCTTGATAGAGGCCTCAACAGGAGAGACGACAGCCTTGTCTTCAATAAAGTCGCCAAGATGGCTATCCTCTTCCTCCCCGATAGGGGTTTCCAATGATATCGGCTCCTTTGCTATTTTCAGCACTTTTCTGACTTTTTCTACAGGAAGATCCATTTTTTCTGCAATCTCTTCCGGTGATGGTTCTCTCCCCTTTTCCTGCACCAGAGCCCTGGAGGTTCTGATAAGTTTGTTAATGGTTTCAATCATATGTACCGGAATTCGTATTGTTCTGGCCTGGTCCGCTATAGCCCTGGTTATAGCCTGCCTTATCCACCAGGTTGCATAAGTACTGAACTTGTAGCCTCTTTGATATTCGAACTTATCAACCGCTTTCATAAGACCGATGTTACCCTCCTGAATCAGGTCAAGAAACTGAAGCCCCCTATTGGCATACTTTTTAGCAATACTGACAACAAGCCTTAAATTAGCTTCAACAAGCTCCCTTTTTGCCAGTCTGGCCTTTAACTCCCCCCTAATGAGCTTCTTTTGCGTCTCTTCCTGCTCAGTCAAAGAACAACCATTTTCACTATTCATCTTTTCAAGGACAGCATTCAAATCATCAATCAAAGCGGCAATCCTTTTTGATTCCTCTTCAGGGAGGGTATCATCTTTAAGCATTGACTCCATCTCAATTATTTTAGTCTGGATATCTTTGCCTTTTTCTATAAACTTCTTTGAATCTTCAAGAAGCTTTTCGTAAACAGCGCTTTGCAGATTTAGGTCCTGGAGTAGCTTGGCAATATTTTTCATATTGGCTGTCATATCTTCAGATATCCTGTCTCTGTCGGCAGCCTTGGCCTCTTTTAATTCATTTCTAAGGCTGAGGTTATGTTCATAGAGGATGTTGAGATCTTCAAAAAACGCTATGGTTTTCATGTAAAGAGGAGATTCCGTATCTTCAAACAACTCATCCTCAACCCCCTTTATTATAGTTTTAAGCCTGATTTCATTCTGCCTGAGCTGTTCACCCAGATCCAGAATGGATTTTATAGTAAAACCAGTTTTGCAAATGGCGTCGATCACCTGATTCTGGCCATCTTCTATCCTTTTTGCAATCTCGATCTCTCCCTCTCTTGTCAGAAGCGATACAGACCCCATTTCACGTAAATATAACCTTACAGGGTCGTTGGATTTACCAATAGCGCCTGGTTCATAACCAACTGGATCAGCTTCATTTCCATCGCCAAAAGTATCAACGTCAACCTCTTTACGACTGACAACGTCCTGTTCGTTATCTACAATCTGTATGTCCATCTCTCCGAACATTGTCATAACATCATCTATTTGGGATTCATCAACAACATCATGGGGAAGAATGTCATTAACCTCATCGTAGGTTAAATAACCT
>JALUWC010000036.1 GCA_027019885.1 Geoglobus sp. | reverse complement strand
GAACTCGGCCAATAAGCGGGCTTATGTACCTCATATCTCCTGTAAGGAGCCCTTACAGCTGGATACCATCTCTTGTAAAGTCAAACCCGTATTATGCTGATCTTCCAACTTGGATGATTGGTCTGCATTTACTCATCGATGCGACCATACTGATTCTTGGAGGTATTCTGTTTGCCGTCTTCTGGGTTGAGACGAGTGGTATGGATGCAAAAGCTGTTGCTGAACAGATAGCAAAGAGCGGAATGCAGATACCCGGTTTCAGAAGAAGCCCGCAGGTTCTTGAGAGGTTGCTTGAGAGATATATTCCAAGGGTAACGGTGGTTGGAGGTGCACTCATTGGACTGCTTACACTCATCGCGAACATGCTGGGAACTATAGGAAATGTGAGCGGTACAGGATTATTGCTTGCAGTGAGCATTGCGTATAAGCTTTATGAGGATTTGGCCAAAGAACAGCTCACAGAGATGCATCCCATGATAAGAAAAGTGCTCGGTGAAGAGTGATGAAGAATGTGGCAAGAAACTTTCTGAGGGCTCTTGGAATAACAATTTTTATTGGTATTTTTATAAGCCATGATTTCAGGACATCCCTCGGAAACCTTCTTGCTCCGGTTTTCGACCCCGTCTACAGCGATATCGGCGTTCTTTACACTGTCATGATCCTGTCAGTCATAACGGCAGGCTACAGTACTTTAATCCAGAAACTGACTGTTGACCATAAAAAACTCAAAGAAATTCAGAAAAGAGTCATGGAGTTTCAGAAGGAGTACAATGATGCGGTCAAGAAGAACAACAAGGAGAAGTTAAAGAGGCTTGAAAGCGAGAGAGAGGAAGTGATGAAGCTACAGTCCCAGCTCATGAGCATGCAGTTTGATCCCATGTTTTACACGGTTATTGTAACAATTCCGATATTCATGTGGATGTACAAGATCTCCACCCTCAATCCCGTTGTCACAGTTCCTTTTGCTGGTGAGATACATGTGGGGCAGTTTTACCTGATTTTCCCCTGGTGGGTCTGGTGGTACATGTTCAATTCAATAGCCTTTGGTCAGATTGTGAGAAAGGTTCTTAAAGTGGGAATCTGATTGTTGGAAAATGAAGATAACAATCTCTGGCCCTCCTGGGAGTGGAACAACAACTGTAGCAAGGAAGGTCTCTGAAATGCTTGGATATACCATGATCTCTGCCGGAGAGGTTTTCAGAAGACTTGCAAAAGAGAAAGATATGTCTCTTGAGGAATTCGGTAGATATGCTGAGGCAAATCCTGAAATTGACAATCTCATAGACAGAACGCAGAGGGAAGAAGCGTTAAAGCATGAGAACGCTGTTGTTGAAGGCAGACTTTCGGGATGGATGGTTCCTGCTGAGCTGAAGGTATGGATTTACTGCGACAGGGAAATAAGGATTCAGAGGATTGCAAAGAGAGAGAAGAAATCTGTTGAAGATGTAAGAAAGATAACAATTGAAAGGGAAGAAATCGAGAAAAGAAGGTACATGAAGATATATGGAATCGACATAGAGGACAGGAGCCTCTACCATCTGATGATAAACTCAGCAAGATTCAGTGCGGATGAGATCGCATCAATAATAGTGAGGGCGGTGGAGATGATTGCAGATGAGAGAAAAGATAATTCCTGAGAAGAATTTTGAAGACATTTTCCTTGTCAAGGAAGAAGGAGAGATAGGTGACCATGGCGTTTATCCCTATAACAGGCCGATAAAGGATTATATAATGAAAGGGATGGTGTGCATTGACAAGCCAATGGGTCCGAGCAGTCATGAGGTTGTTGTGTGGGTGAGGGGAATACTTGAGGTTGATAAAACAGGGCATACAGGAACTCTCGATCCGAGGGTTACCGGTGTGTTGCCTGTGATGATAGAGCATGGAACAAAGCTTGTGAGGTATTTGCAGGAGTCTGACAAGGAGTACATAGCTCTGATGCACCTTCACGGAAATGCAAGAAAGGAGAACATTGAAAGAGTAATGGATGGGTTTGTTGGCAGAATCTATCAGAGGCCACCGCTGAAATCAGCCGTCAAAAAAAGGCTGAGGGTGAGGGAGATCAGGGAAATTGAGATACTTGAGATTGACGGCAGGGATGTTCTTTTCAGGGTTCTGTGTGAAGCCGGCACATATATCAGAAAGCTCTGCATAGATATTGGCGAGATTCTTGGAACCGGAGCTCACATGCAGGAACTCAGAAGGACAAGGACAGGGATATTTGATGAGAGCAGAGCATACTCACTGCACGATCTGCTCGACGCCTACGCACTCTGGAAGGAGGATGGAGAGGAGAAATACATAAGGCAGATAGTGATGCCGATGGAGGAAGCCGGGAAAATGGTGAAGAAAATTGTTGTGAAAGATACGGCAGTTGATGCAGTATGTCATGGAGCCAATCTTACAGCAAGGGGGATACATTACATTGAGAGAACGATCAATGATGGGGATGTTATCGCTCTCTTCACCTTAAAAAATGAGCTGGTTGCGATTGCCAGGGCACTGACCAATGCTGAAGCAATGGTGAATATGAAAAAGGGTGTTGTGGCCAAAACACTCAGAGTTGTTATGGAAAGGGGCACCTATCCCCAATACTGGAAGGGAAAGACTGAGAGCCAGAATTAAAGAAAAATATAAATAATATTCAGCCAAAATCTTTCAGGAAGGTGGTAACGATGATTGATGTGATTATGGATGGCGAAATTCTCAAATCAATCACCAGAGCAATGGTGGCTCTTGTAAGCGAAGCCAGATTCCATTTCATGGATGATAAAATACATTCAAGAGCTGTTGACCCTGCCAACGTTGCAATGGTGATTTTCGATGTTTCAAGGGAGAATCTTGAGGCTTACAGCATTGATGAGGAGAAAACCGTTGGTGTCGATGTTAACAGGATTTACGATATTGCAAAGAGCATAAAGAGGAACGAGCTTGTTGAGCTGAAGGTTGAGGATGAGTCAGCATTAAAGGTTAAGTTTGGAAGCGTGGAGTACACTGTATCGCTGATAGATCCGTCGGCAATAAGAAAGGAGCCGAAGATACCAAATCTTGAGCTACCCGCCAAAATAGTTCTCGATGCAGGGGAATTCAAAAAGGCGATAGCCGCGGCAGACAGGATAAGCGACCATGTTGTCTTCAGAAGCGACTCCACAGGCTTTTACGTTGAGGCTGAGGGAGACATTGACAGAATTGTTTTCCACATGAGCGAGGCAGAATTGATAGAATTCAATAAAGCTGAAGCGAGAAGCATGTTCAGCATCGAGTATCTGAAAGAATTCGTAAAGGTTGCAGGGATTGGAGATTTACTGACAGTCCATCTTGGAACCAACTATCCTGTCAGGCTTGTTTTTGATGTTTCTGGAGGGAAAGCGAGAGTGGAATACATTCTTGCCCCAAGAATTGAGGCGGAATGAAATTTCTCCCAATTCTTCCATTTCTGAGAGACTATCCCTTTCTTAAGCCGTCAAAACATCTTGTTGAGGAAATTGAAAGGGGAATCATATTTGATTCTGCCATTGAGGGAGCAGAAGGAATGCTCAGCAACATACTGGAAAAAGGTCACATAAATTTAACTCCTGCTAAAAAATCGCTTTTCTGTTTTGAATGTAACAGACCCTGCAGAAAACTGTGTGAGAGAGAGGCAATGAATGTGGCGAGGGGGATTGAGTGGGAAAGATGCAATCTGTGCTCGGAATGCTTTAAGAACTGCACATATCCAGCTTCTGAAATCTACAGAGAAGATGAGGCGAAGGCAAAGGAATCCGTTTTGACTTACATCATAATGCGGTCTGCGGTATCTCAGTTTAGCGATTCTGTGAGGAGGAGATTTGCCACAGCTCTCGCCAGATCATACAGAATTGCAATGGAAAATGACGAGAGTGAGATGCTGCCAGAAATCATAGCATCTAATTTTGGGATAAAAATTCGGAAAAATGACAGTTTAAAGGTGCATGTGACTCATTACCTTAAGGCATCATCAAGAATAAGAAGCCCCGAATGGAAATTGTATAACAGAAGCCTAAGCAATGGTTTTGTTGAACTCTCTCTCAGGGAGTTTTACAGAATTGTGGAGGAGCATCTCAGGGACATGTTTTTTGAGAAAATGCCTGAAGTTGATGGAATTGAACCTTTGAAAGATACGGTCATGAGGTATGAGGGAAAGAGGAGATATGAGAGGGTGAAGGGAGTGAAAGACTTTTCCCTCTTTCCACCATGCATGAAGAAGATTCTCTCCGATCTTGAGAGCTCAGTTAACGTGCCTCATACTGCAAGATTTGCATTAACTTCGTTTCTCCTGAGCCTTGGATACAGCATTGATGAGGTGATAGGACTA
>JALUWC010000035.1 GCA_027019885.1 Geoglobus sp. | reverse complement strand
AATCGATCGAGTAGAACTTATTCCGAAAATTTTCGCAGATTTCTCTTTGACAAATCTTTCTTCGAGGCAGTAGTAATTATCATTCTTGCCTTTGAGTAGTAATTCTTTATTTTGATCCAGTTTGCTTCTAATCCAAGAAACCGAAACGTTAAACGAATTGGATTTCACTCGGAGATTGAAGTTTCTTACATCAGTTTTTTCGTTCCAGCTTTTCTCAGCCTCTTTTTTAATGACGTCGATAAACTCTAAAGGTGGAACAAATAGAGTCACATATAATTCGGGCCTAACTCTCAGCTCGAATTCTGGAGGAAGCGAAAACAATCTAAGTTCGTCAAAGTAAAGCTCTGTCTGTATGAGTAACGGGTTATCTTGAGAGATTTCTATATTTTTATAAACAAAATTTATAATTTTCTGCGTTTCATTTAAGTTGTTTAAGCAGTTTTCAACTTCATTCACAATACTTCTTGTCTGCTCAATAATCTCCTTAGGATACGGCGCGAAATTCTCACCAACGTCAAAAACTACAGCATTACCTCTTTCACCTTTCCTTCTTGCAACTCTTCCGATTCTCTGTATCAATGCGTCTGCAGGCGCTAATTCCGTCAACATAAGGTCTAAACTAATGTCCAAACCAGCCTCTATGACTTGTGTTGCAATAACGACGAACTCGCTAAGTTCTTGCAACTTTCTTTCCTTTCTTTCTCTGTCTTGAGCTGTCATTCTGGAATGAAGCAAAATTATTTCCTTTTCTTCTCTTAGACGCTCTTTCAAAAGCTCGTAAGTTTTCTGAGCTCGTGGAACTGTGTTTAGGATGATACCTACTTTTCTTGTATTTGCGATTTCGTCAACATACGAGTCCAAAGACTCCAAGAGAATCCTATTAGCTGACCACTCGGCATTTACCGAACCCCTTTTAGATTTGTTGCAGACAATTACATTATCCTCACACATTTCGATTTTATTATCATCAAACAGTGTTTTTCCAAGTTTTTCTGGGAGAGTTGCGGTCATTACAACAAATGGAACACGAGAATTGTACAGATATTTGAAAATTCTGCCAATTACCCTTGGAGTGTAATACTCCTGATCTTGAAACATTTGAACCTCGTCAAACACGACTAAGGATGATGCAATGCTACTTGTTGGATAATGCAGTCTGTAACCAAAAGTTCTCAGCGAAGCATATCCGTATATGAAAGTGTCCAGCGTACAAACAACAACGTCACCATTAAGCATCGGCTTATCGTAAACATTCCCGTGATCGACAACTATCTTAAGCCTCAATCCAAGTTTTCTCGCCATTTCTTCGAGTCTGTCTCTTTGAGCATTCGCTAACGCCCTCGTGGGCAAAACATAGATAAGCTTCGCAAACGGATAATCACCGTTACAAACTCCAGCAAAATATGGTGCTGTTGCAGCTTCAGTTTTACCTGATGCAGTTGGTGCTTTGATAATTACAGCTCCACCACGTTCTGACAATGAGTAAATTTTTTCAAATGCCTCTTTTTGATGATCGTAAGGTTCAAAACCGAGATTTTTGTAGAAATC
>JALUWC010000034.1 GCA_027019885.1 Geoglobus sp. | reverse complement strand
CGATTGCTTTTTCCACAGCTTTTTCAATGCTTTCAGCAATCTCAACATAACCGAAATGCCTGAGCATCATGCATGCTGTCAGAATCATTGCAGAGGGGTTTGCTATTCCCCTTCCAGCTATATCAAATGCTGCACCGTGAACAGGCTCAAACAGAGCGTATCTCTCACCAATGTTTGCAGATGGGGCCAAGCCAAGTCCTCCAACAACTCCTGCTGCAAGATCAGAGATTATGTCTCCAAACATGTTTGTTGTAACAATAACATCAAACATCTGTGGTTTCATCGCCATGTACATGCATGCCGCATCTATGTAGTAGTCATCTGCCTCAACATCCCTGTATTCCTTTGCAACCTCATAGAACACACTCCTGAACAGACCGCACGTTTTTCTCATGACATTTGCCTTGTGCAAGGCCGTAACCTTTTTCCTCCTTTCTCTCCTTGCAAGCTCAAAAGCATACCTGACGATTCTCTCACTCGCTTTCCTTGTTATGATCCTGACAGCCTCCGCCACTCCATCAACCTCAAACTCTATCCCTCTGTAAAGGCATTCTGTGTTCTCTCTTACAATTACGATGTTGACGTTTTCATGGATTGCTGGTACTCCTTTAAAGGTTCTCGCAGGTCGTATGTTTGCAAATGTGTCGAGCTCATGTCTGAGTCTGACAATCACATCTGCAGCCGTCTCACCAGCCGCTCCAAAAAGCACAGCATCACATTTTTTAACTTCATCAAGTGTCTCATCTGGCAGGGCTTTTCCGTATTTTTTCTCTGCCTCATCCCCAGCCTCAAGCCAAACGTATTCAAATGGAAGTTCAAGCCTTTCAAGGATGAGCATTGCTGCATCCATCACTTCCTTCCCGATACCATCTCCGGGAATAACAGCAATTCTCCTCATCTCCCTCCCCCGTACATCTGCTTGGCGAAATTCACAAGCCCACCACTCTCAAGGATCTTTTTAAGGAAGTCAGGGAGGGGGGTGAACGGATACTCCTCATTTTTCGTTTTGTTTGCTATTACATTCCTGCCGTAGTCTATTTCAATCTGATCCCCATCATCAATTCTGTCGGTCTCATGGCATTCAATGACTCTCAGGCCAATGTTCACGGCATTTCTGAAGAATATTCTTGCGTAGCTTTTCGCTATAACTCCTTCAATTCCGGTTGCCTTCAATGCTATCGGTGCATGTTCCCTGCTCGATCCGCAGCCAAAATTCTCGCCTGCAACAACAAAATCGCCCTTTTTAACCTCTTTTGCAAATTCAGGTCTCAGATTTTCAAAAACATGCTTTGCGAGCTCATCTGGATCATTTATAACAAGATACTTTCCCTGAACTATGACATCCGTATCAATATCGTCACCGAACTTCCATGCTTTTCCCATGAGCTTTATAAAAGGCAGGAAGATTAAAAACCTTCCTAATTGATTTCGGAAGTTATAAATTTACAGCAGAAACATGTCAGCCCATGAAGCTCGTGGAGATTGGCGATGGAGTTTATCAGGTTGATGTCAAACCCTTGGGCTACGAAAACCTGATCTCATGCTATATTCTGGATTTTGAAAAGAAGGCTGTAGTTGAAACAGGTCCAAAAAGCTCCGTGCATTCCCTTTTCGATGCTCTTAAGGAACTTGGAATTATCAGTCTGGACTACATATTCATATCCCATGTCCATCTCGATCATGCTGGAGGCGCAGGAACTCTTGCAAACGAATTTGGGGGAAAGATAGTGTGTCATGGAAGAGGTGCGAAGCACGTTGTCAATCCTGAAAGACTCTGGAAGGCTTCAGTTGAATTCAGTGAGATTAACAGGCTTTACGAAAAACCCGATCCTGTTGATGAAACACGGATAGTAAAAATTGATCAGGATTCTGAGTTCACACTGGGAGACCTGTCAATAAAAGTCATGAGAACAGAGGGACATGCTCCCCACCATCTCAGCTTTCTTCTGAAGGAGAAGGGAATTCTCTTTTCAGGTGATTCTGCCGGGATGTGCATAAACGGAAATGTCATTCCAACAACTCCAAGCCCGTTCAACCTTGAAGAGTGGACAATATCTGTGAAAAGGATGATTGAGCTTAGTCCAGAGCACATAGCCTACACGCATTTTGGCATGTATGAGGCTGACAATCTCCTTGAGAGAGTTCTGAGCATGGCAGAGAGGTGGGCAGAAATTGCGTCTAAATCTCACGATCCTGGAGAGCTCTCAAAAAGTGTTAAGGAGAGCGACCCTGATCTGAGGAAATTCATGGAATTTTACTCGTACTGCGATGTGATGATTGAGTGGATAGATTATGGTTTTGCAGGCATGTTTGAGTATGTAAAGGAGAGATGGTGATGAAAGTCAGATTTGTAACATCAAACAGGAGCAAATTCGAAGAAGTCAGGAAAATAGGAGATTCCTATGGAATTGAAGTTGGGTGGGTGGAGAAGGAGTATATGGAGCCTCAGGGAGGTGAGCTTGAAGACGTTGCGAGGATCAGTGCTGAGATTTTAGCAAACGAGGTTGAGACTCCTTTCTTCATCGAGGACAGCGGGTTGTTTATCCATGCCCTTAAAGGATTTCCAGGAGTTTATTCGTCCTACGTGTTCAAAACCATAGGAAACGAGGGCATACTCAGGCTGATGGAAGGTATCAAGAATAGAGATGCATCATTTGTTTGCGTGATAGCTTACCACGATGGTGAGAGCATAAGAACATTCAGGGGAGAGGTTAAAGGGAAAATTGCCGGTGAGATGAGAGGAGGTTATGGATTCGGCTATGATCCGATCTTTGAGGTTGATGGCAGAACATTTGCAGAGATGGGAGATGAGAAGAACGAGGTCAGCCACAGAAGAAGAGCTTTGGAAAAGTTTTTCAGCTGGCTGGCAAAAAGTTTTTAATCGAATGATATTGCTTGAAGGAAGGGGTTGATGAAGATGGCAAGGATACATGCAAGAAGGAGAGGGAAGTCAGGATCCGAGAGAGTTTACAGAGATGCTCCTCCAGAGTGGGTCGAGCTGGGCAGCGAGGAGGTTGAGAAGCTCGTTCTCAAGCTGCACAATGATGGATATGAACCAAGCATGATTGGAACAATCCTGAGAGATGTTTATGGTGTTCCATCTGTAAAGCAGATAACGGGGAAGAAGATTGCGAGGATTCTGAAGGAAAATGGAGCCGAGATCAAGCTTCCAGAGGATATAAAGTCACTGATCATGAAGGCAATTAACCTGAGAAAACACCTGGGAGTCCATAAGAAGGACTTGCACAACAAGAGGGGTTTGCAGCTCATTGAGGCAAAGATACACAGGCTTGCAAGCTACTACAAGGAAAAAGGTGTGCTTCCTGAGGACTGGAAATACGATCCTGTGAAGCTCGAAATTGAACTGTTCAGATAATGAGAAGGCTCAGAGGTCATCATCTCATCTGCCTACGTTTTTTTAAGGGAGAGGGATACAGCAGAGAGTTTTCCGAGAACATCTGGAGAATTCTGAAGAATGATCGGATTGAGGTGATTTTCGGGGCAGATGATGTGTGTATTAAATGCCCCCATCTGGAGAATGATGTATGCAAATATTCTGACAACTCTGAAGAGAATGTTACGGAGCTTGATCAGATGGCATACAGACTTCTCGAAATCTACCCTGACAGCACTGTGAGCTGGGAAAACATAAGAGAGAAAATTCCGGAGATAATGAAAGTCTGGAAAGAGTTTGCATGCTCCGACTGCGACTGGAAGAACGTTTGCGAGAGCAATGAGGAGTGGAAGAGGTATTAGAGAGGAAATAACTGCTCATGGACATGAGAACATAACCGCCATGCATAAAACCACTCTTGAGGTGACAAAAGAGGCTGAGATCACGCCAAGAGGGAACTGCATAATAGGTGTTAGGGCAAGCAGATCGGTGAGGGATCTGAATGACGAGATCAAGAGGGAGATCTGGAAGGGGAGCAGGGTTTTTATTGATCTTGTACTTCCAGATTACGGAATTGAGACAAGTTTTTCAGCCAGGGGAGATAAATCATTGACCTTGACCCACGAAACAGATGTTGTTGTGAGAAAAAGCAGGTATGCATGCCCAAGAACTCTCTGCATGGAGTCAGACATTTCCGCCAGAGATCTGGACAGGGAATTTGTCGAACTTCTCAAAGACAGAAAAACGGAACTCATCATGAGAATACGTGTCTGAAAAGATTTATATTTTTGAGAGGTAAAAAATAAGCGATGGAGCCAAGAGGAGAGTTTTTGAGAAAGGCATACAGACATCTTGTTATTGCATTTATCTCTGGGATACTCCTCTACTTCATGCTTACGGGAATATTTGAGCTGTTTGTCAATTTCAAACTCTACATACCTTCAGCATACACATTCCTTGTTTTTGCAGTTTC
>JALUWC010000033.1 GCA_027019885.1 Geoglobus sp. | reverse complement strand
CATTAATAAGTTTCCTGTGTTTATATTCAGAAGGCCAAGACCTCTTTCATATCATATGCCGAGAAAGAGGTGCCTGCTTTCCGGCAAAACTCATATAGGGCGAATCGGTAAAGGGAACAAAGCCCCCATAATTCCCTCCCGCTCAAAGCGATACCACACCCACAGGCAACGCAGTCATAGCCTCTTCTCATACTGTAGTTTAAAGGAGTATGTAGAAACCTCATGTATCAATGCAGAGAATTTTTCTCTGAATACAGAGCTGGTTATCTAATATTCTTTCCAAGCTTATTGAGAATAAACTCTCTAACCATTTCTGCTATTTCTATTGCTTCTCCTGCTTCTTCTAAGCTTGGTTCGTAATCAATAGCTTCCGGGTATCTTGCATCCACCGCATAGATAGTAAGCTTTACTATCTTTTCCTCCATTAATTTTTCAAAATCTTCGTCTACCCTGCTGCACAATGATATTAACTCAGCTATATCATGAGTCTTTCTAAAAGGCTTATTGTGGTAAATTTAAAATGTCTTAAGCAATTTCTCAACTGCCTGTTGAGCGTGGAAGCAAATCGCATCTGTAACAGGATTTTCTGTATTCAGTTCATCCTTCGCTACTTTTATATCATTTTCAGCCTTTTTTATCCATTTTCTAACTTTTTCTAAAGTCATATTGAAATCCCTTCTTTAAGTGCAAAGGAGCTAATTGTAAAGGCATAGTTTTTTTCCTCATCCAACTCTTCCCTTGATTTAACGATTATGTCATTCGGTATGTTCAATCTCGCAAATAAAATTTTGAGTTCCACAATAAAATCCACTTTTCTTTTGTTATCAACTTCTTCCTTCGTAACCACAAGCACGTCCCAGTCGCTGTCTTCTGTGTAGTCACCTCTTGCCCTCGAGCCGAAGAGAATGATTTTATCTACCTCTATCCCGTGCTCTCTGGCAATATTCAATATTATCTCCTTTTTTTAAGCACATTGCTCTGCCCCTCATCCATACCCCTCTGAGCCAAATTTCCCATTACAAAAATTTTAAGTTATAACAGCAATTGCTCTTCCCCACCACAGCATACCACCGCCGCCACTCCAGCAATCAGAGCAAGCTTGCAACCACCATCTTATTTGCAAACCTCATACTCCTCATCCGCTACAATCAGCCTATACCCGCCCTTCCCCAGCGCAGCCTCTGAAACAACCTCCTCCGTCTTCGGTATGGTTACCGTTCATTCCTCTCCACCAGGCTCAGCAGGCAGCATGTAGTAGACCTTGACTATTTCACCCTCTTTCAGCCCACTCTTCCTATAACATAAAATCCGCCCCCACACACTCTAATTACTCATCTTCTAAAGTGACAGGTAGAATTGGTTTAGTAAGTGATTACCTCTATTCCAGGTATTTCGTTGAAGTGTGTATCTCGTGTTACTATCTTTCTTTCCCCAAAAGAGAGAAAGATTGAAGCAATCAGTATGTCTCTATCTGTAATAATTTTTCCTTTATTTTTTAAATCAGCATAAATTCTGCCATAATATTTTGCACTTTCTATTCGCATGTCAAAGATTATCAGTATATCCTTCAGCTCCTCTATTTCTGAAATTTTTTCCTCTGTTTTAGGATGAAGAAATGCTCCTCTGTAGAGCTCTGCCATATTTACTACGGTGGTTGCAATGCTCTCTTTCCGACGACTTAACTTTTTAAGAACTTCTATTGCTCTTTCATCATTTCTAAATAGATCAATGAGAAAGGTTGTATCTACTCCTACCAAAAAATCACCTTAGTGTAAGATTTTTTCTACTCTCCTTCAAAACCCTCTCAAGAATATCTGCATACTCTTCATCTTTGTTAGCTTTGAACCACTCAAGCAGCTTTGCTGCATTTCCCTTCTCTAAAATGGAAACTTCCATGATTATAAATTATGTGCTTTCTACTTAAATTACTTTCCGTCAATATCAAGACCACAAGGTTGAACATACAACTCCATCTGCCTTTTTTGCAACCTCTAGCACTTTTACGGAGGCACTTCTCAATAAAAGCAGATCCTTTCTCTGCTCATCTGAATTTAAAAATATTAGGAGAATCTTTCCAAATTTTTCCAATTTTCACCTCCTCAACCCCGAATACACCACCGCCGCCACCCCAGCAAGCAACGCCACCACGCTTGCTATTACCATCTTCCTGGCGAACCTCACATACTCCTCATCTGCCACTATCAGCCTATACCCGCCCTTCCCCACCACAGGCTCAGCAGGCAGCATGTAGTAAACCTTAACCACATCTCCTCTCTCCAGCCCGCTCTTTTTCACATAAAACCCTCCCCCCAGCTCTCATTCCCAAACCAGTTATCTCTCTTCCCTCTCGGCCCATTTATGCTATTCCTGAAGTACATCCCTATGGCATTCTCGCCTGTAAAGTTAAACACCGCCGGCAGCCCTTCTTCACCGGCAACGGCAATAGCCCTCCGGCAGATAAATGGCACAAACACTGGTGTCGTTCACCTTTGCTCCTTGATAAAATTATACGGCAAAATTGTGGTATTCACGATCTACCATTTTTCGCCTAAACTATCTAAAAATCGTTCTACCAATACTTCATCTATATAATATCCATTATTGATAAAATTTTGAATAAAAGGTTTTGCTTCAGTGATAATTTTTCTGTCCTTGGCTATTTTCAGCAAACCCAGACAGCCTATTATTTTCAAGCCGAGTTTTTCTGCCACTATTCTTCCTTTCAGGTCATCAATGAGCATAGGTAGATTCAATTTCATTGCTAAAGCCATTGCCTCTGCCTCCCCTTCATCAACTACAACCTCTAAAGCTCTACACAGATTATCATCTTTAACACTGACAGCTTGCAAAATCTGAAGAGATGAGAAAAATTTCTTCTCTCTTTTAAATAACTCCCTTTGAACACTTACAGGAATAAGAACCTTTTCAAATAATTCCTCAAGAATAAAAATAGCTTTTGATTTTTTAAGGATTATAAGTGGAGAGGTATCAGAAACTATTTGCATTCCCCAGCTCCTTCTGGAGTTCTCTCTCATCCCAGTTGATTACACTTATTTTTTTCTCACTCAGTAACTTCATAAAGTCTTCCAGGCATAAATCAGCCAGCTCAGAAGCCTGTTTCATGGTCAGCTTCCCTTCTTTGAATAGCTGAATTGCAATTGCTATTTTTATATCCCTTTCTGTCAGCTCATCGGGAACTTCTACAAGAATCTGCTTTGGCATACTACAACAGAGAGTATTTAATATCATTTATAAATATATCTAAGTTTTTGCAACATTACCTGCACTATCCTACTTCCTCAGCCCTCCATACCCCGCTCCAACGAGCAATGCCAAAACACTCGCCACCACCATCTTCCTGGCAAACCTCACATGCCCTCATTCTGCCACTATCAGCCTATACCCGCCCTTCCCAGCGCAGCCTTTGAAACAGCCTTCTCCGTCTTTGGTATAGTCACATTCATACTCTCCACCACAGGCTCAGCCGGGAGCATGTAGTAAACCTTAACAATATCGCCTCTTTTTCAGCGACCATACTATAGGAATTTTAACCACTTAACTATGAGTTTTATCTGAGACCATCTCCATAATTTCCTGCGTGGTATAAACTTCAACAGCATTTTGCTTCTTTAATTTTTTATCATTTGACCAAATTGCACAGTTTAATTTTAGAGCAAGTGCAAAATATGGAACATCGTTTATATCAGGAGAGATATTTACAGCTTCATTGTACTTGTCTTCAAATTCCTCAAATGGAATTATTTCTATCTGTTCCTCAAGAAAACGTAAAACAATTTCCAATTCTTCTTTAGGTAGTCTGGTCTTTTCCGATATTTCGGTTAAATGCTTACTTATTTCAATAAAAAGATATTCTGGAGCTACAAATCGGAATTTACCGAGAATCTTATTGCTCACAAAAACCTTAAGTGTCCCACCTCCGGCTACAAGAGTAGCAAACACCACATTAGCGTCTATCACCAGTAACATGCTGTTTAAACCTCTCTGCAATGGATTTACTTATTTTCTCTCCAAGTTCTAAAGCATCTCTATCTGTCAGTCTACTTTTTGATATTATTCTCTCTATCTCAGTTAAATTTTGGATTTCTCTTTTGATCGTTCTCCTTATTATCAATGACCAGTCTACACAAAATTTTTCCATCTCCATCTTTAAATCTTCAGGAATTTTAATTTTCAATTCAGCCATAAATAATACCTCCTGTTTATCGGCTACAAAAAATAACGTCAATATCGCTTTTCACATTTCACTCTGCTTTGCGGTAAACCGAATAATCTCCAAAACTTTCTTTCTACCTCCTCAACCCCGCAAACCACCACTGCTAATCCAGCAATCAGAGCAAGCACTAGCTACCACCATCTTCCT
>JALUWC010000032.1 GCA_027019885.1 Geoglobus sp. | reverse complement strand
TTTATGGACCACACCGCTGACATAGCATTTGAGGTTGAAGCAGAAAGTCTCGAGGAGCTTTTAAGGGATTCGACCCTTGCCTTTTACAGCGCTTTTTCATACACTGAAAAGCTTGGAGATTCCGAGACGAGAGATATTGAGATTCATGGTGAAAGTCCCGATGATCTCCTCTTCTCATGGCTCAACGAGCTTCTCTTCATTTTTGACGCATATCACTTTGCAGGAAAGGATGTTGATGTGATAGTCAATGAGGGAGAATTCTTTGAGGCCAAGGGTGTGATAAAAGGAGACAAACTGAGTCCTGAAAAGGTTAAGCTTGAGCCAAAGGCAATAACCCTCCACAACTTCAGGGTTGAAAAAACAGAAAAGGGATGGAGGGCTTTTGTTGTTATTGACATTTAGTCTCTTTTCAATCTCCTGAACAGCCTCCCCTGAAGGCTGTGAAAGATTGAAAATCCCTCAGCAAGGGATTGATCAATACCAAGGGAGTCAAATGAGACAAGTTCCTCCCTGTATAGAGAGAACTCTGAATCTCTCGCAACAGGCATAACATGACAATCTCCGAGCCTCAATTTAACCCATCCCGTAACCCTCTCCTGTGTTCTGTCAATGAAGGCATTCAGAGCATCAAAGAGCGGGTCATTCACAAGCCCGTAGTAAACAAGCTCTGCCCATTCCTCCTCAACAAATCTCTTGAATTTAAGTTCCCGTCTTGTCAAAACAAGCTTTTCAAGGTCTCTGTGAGCTGTGATGAGTATTGTTGCGGCTGGATGCTCGTAGTTCTCCCTTGCTTTCAATCCAAGAACCCTGTCCTCCATCATGTCAGTTCTGCCTATGCCATGTCTCCCACCAATCCTGTTCAATTTTTCTATAAGCCCTCTCCCACTCATTTTCTTTCCATTCAGCGCTACAGGAACTCCCCTCTCAAAGTCAATCCTTATAATCTCGTCCTCCTTAGCTTCTCTGTTTGTCCACTCGTATATCTCTTCAGGAGGGATGTATGAAGGACTCTCGAGCTTTCCACCCTCAACACTCCTGCTCCAGAGATTCTCATCAATGCTCCATGGCCTGTCCTTCGTCACAGGAATGTCTATTCCGTTTTTGATTGCGTACTCTATCTCCCACTCCCTCGTGAGATTCAGCTCTCTCATTGGAGCTATGACCTTGAATCCATACTCAAGAAAGATGTTGTCGAATCTGAGCTGATCGTTTCCCTTTCCTGTTGCTCCATGGGCTATTGCGTCTGCGTTCTCTTTCACTGCTATCTCCGCAACATTTCTTGCTATCACAGGCCTTGCAAGTGCTGTTCCGAGAACGTATCCCTCATAATCTCCATTTGCCTTGATGAGCATGAATATCATATCAACAAACTCATCAACCGCATCTACCGTGTAATGTCTGTCTGCATACTTCTTTCCTCTTTCCTCAGCCTTTTTCAAATCTTCTTCAGGCTGTCCAACATTGACTGTGACCGTTATCACTTCTTTAAAGCCATATCTCTCCTTCAGCAATGGAATGCAGACTGTTGTGTCAAGACCACCTGAATAGCAGAGTACAACTTTGCTCATAGGTTGAAAGCATGTCAGAGGTGTATAAAGGATTTTTGGAGAGATACCGTCGAAGAAACTCAACTGATTGCATTGTTTTTAAAGAGTTTTTATACATTGTTCAGAAGTTTCATTGGGCTGTGGTTGTTGCTCAATGGACTGATGGCCACAGTCTGACTTGGTATTCCCCTTTCTGTTTTTTGAAAGAGGTTGGTGTGAGATTTCTGTAACGTATTGGGATTAAGCGAAGTCCCGAAGGGATTTAGGCGGAACAAGCGAAGCGAAGTAGAATCGCTTAATCTCTTGTTAGGCGATCGTATGACGCAGGCAATTTTGCGATATTATTTTTTAGTTTTGAATTTAAATTTGTTCCAAACAAAAATTATCGAACATGAAAGTAGATAAAAATAGATTAAATTAATTATCTCAAAAAGCCAGAAAGGTCCTCGCATAATAAAATCTGCATTGTAGCCCAAAATTGCAATAAATAAATTAGATAATAAAATAAGGGGTAAGAGTAGAAAGACCCAAACAATCCAAAAGGGGAATGGTGCAAGTAAGTCAAAAAGGGGAGGTTTTGGGGATCCTATATCTTTGCCACTAAATACCCAGCTTTGAGTATAGCCTGCAAAACATATAAATGTAAATACAAGAAAGACTATGCATTTTCTCAAATCTGGTTTCAAAAATTCTTTGATTGATTCTTTGTTCATCATGATATCATTTCACCCTTTCTTTAAATATATTTTCAAAAGCAAAATCGCCGAAGTAATATGTTGTATAACATATGGCATTAAACGAAGCTTTGCCGAAGGCACACTTTGGGTGAGCATAGCGAACCACATACACTGTGTTAGGCGAAGTGTCAACATTAAACCATTTCATGTTTTGGTTCCCCATGCCAAATAAACACTGCTCAAGATAGCTCCATATTTCCACTCACGCATCTGTACATTTCCAAGCAGGCGTTTCAAGTCATGCCAAGGCTCACGGGTGATATCTTGGTAAGTGATGCGGCAAATCCATTCAAAAAGTGGGTTGAGGATATGCCCGAAAAAACCGTCTATACGCTTAAAATCTAAAATAGCAATCTTCCCACCGGGGCGAAGGCTTTCAACAATATTTTCCAAAGCTTTGGGATAGTCAGGAATGCTTATCATACACCAGCAAGCTGCAACCGCATCAACTTTCGGGAGTTCAATTTCAGATACATCACCCAATATGAAGTCAATGTTATTGAAACCATTGTTTTGCGCTCGTATCTTTGCTTTTTCCAGCATACCGGGAGCTATATCAATGGCTATAATACGCCCATTTGAACCAACACCATTGAACAGATAATGAAAATTCAGGCCGGTACCACAAGCTACGTCCAAAACAGTCTGACCTTTTTCAGGGCAAAGTACCGATATAGCGTCTTTGCGATATTTTTGGTCAAGCCCACAGAGGCGAAGCATAGGATCCCATACGAGCGCCAATTTACTCCAGTAAGAGGCAATCTTTGTGTTTTGATTGCTGTTTCTCTGGGAATTTTTATATTTCATTTTTTTCACTTACTTTTTGACATTACGCCTAACGTATGCGACTATACGAAGTTGGCGAAGCCAATTTGGGAAAGCGAGGTGCAACAAGCGTTCCGTATAGTCGCTGTTATGTGTCCCGAGCCCGAAGGGCGGGAGCGCAGCATGGTTCGAGCCGAAGGCGAGAAAGTCCCCGTAGTACCCCGTTCATTTAATAAACTCGTTCAAATTTAAGAATTCAATTTCTTCTCTTGTAGCTTTCAAATCTCTAAAAGTAAATTCTTGTGTTTCGTCATCAAAAGCCACACAACAATCCTTTATAACTGTAATCTCAAAATCCCTATCATAAGCATCTTGAATAAGACTTCTGACACAAAGATTGGTTAAAATTCCACAAACAACAATTTCTCTAATTCCTTCAAGGTGTTTTTCTAAATCTGTCTTAAAGAATGGGCTGATTTTATTTTTTGTAATAAGTACATCAGAATTTTCTTTATGCAATACATCAATTATTTCAACATTTTTTGAATTTGGAGCAAATGCACCATTAGAATCTTTTTCGATGTGCGTAGTAAAGATTATTTTGTAATTATTTTTTCTGCAAAAATCAATAAGTTTGTTGGTTCTTTCAATTACACCAGAAATATCGCCAACAAAATAATCTGAATTTTTATCAGTCCATTCCTTTTCGAAATCTACAAGTATTAAGGCTTTTGATGACATAATATTTGTTAAATTTGAATGACTATAAATTTATCGATTAAGGGGCACAGAGGCGGATTGCACATAATGTGTTGCGGACATACGAAATTCGGCGAAGCCGAATTTGGGTGAGGGCTGAAAGTCCAAACCAGATACCCGCTTGTTAGGCGACCCCGTAAGGGGTGAGTCACGATAGTGGCGAAGCGTTGGGCTCGACGGTATCACATACACTCCTCCTTAAATTTTCTTAAAAATTCGTTTACTTCATTCCATTCTGGGGCAAGTTCAACTGCTTTTTTAGCATTTTTAATTATAGATTCTCTTAACTGTTGTTTCTCAGTCTCATTTAATTTTCTCAAAGCGTTCATTTTGATCAAATGGTGTTTTGTCCAAAGAGCCTTCATATAATAGAATAAAGCTTCTTTAGAATTTATCTCTATACATTCTTTTAAAATTTTTACTGCTTTCATCTCATCTCCTTGAGTATGGTAATCAGACGCTATACTGTAAAAATATGCAGATCTCGTATAGTTATCTAATCTACTAAAAATTTTTTGAGTTTCTTTTTTCCCTCTAACTTCTTCTAAAAGCCTTCTATAATAACCAACTATTTCTACATAAATTTCGAAATCTCTAA
>JALUWC010000031.1 GCA_027019885.1 Geoglobus sp. | reverse complement strand
GCAGAGGGACAGGCAGAGTGAAGAGAATGGAAGTCTGCAAATCCTGCAATGGAACTGGAAAGGTTGGGAAATGCAGGATATGCGGTAAAAGCATTGCAGGTGGAAATGAGCTATGCGGTGAATGCAGGAAAACGCCCCATGCATATCTGCTCAGGAATAGCTGTGGAATTGAGGATGTCAGGCTCAACAGGATTTATGTTGGGAAGGTTTCCGGTATAACAGATATAGGAGTTTTTGTAAACCTGAACAGAAGGCTCAAAGGCCTGATCCACAGAAAGAATCTCAGGAACGCTGAATTAAACGAGAATGATGAGGTGTTCGTGAGAGTAGACGGAATAAGACCAACAGGTGAAATCGATCTCAGCTTGGCCAAGGATATGGAGTATGCTATTGTCGAGCTCTCAAAATCAGCGCCTCATGTAAAGATCTCCCGGCTTGAGGAGTTTACAGGAAGAATGGTTGAGCTTCGTGGAAGGGTGGAGCATGTGAAGCTTACAGGGGGACCTACGATATTTACGGTGGCAGATGAAACAGGACTGATCAACTGTGCAGCATTTGAGGGTGGAGACAGGGCATATCCGGAAACAAACATCGGAGACATCGCAAGGGTAATGGGGATCGTGAAAAAGAGAGAGGCGAAGCTTCAGATAGAGGTACTTGAGATGGAAAGGCTTCTCGGGAGGGAAGCGTCGGATATAATAAGGCTGATCGAGAGTGAGATCGGGAAAAAGGCTGAGCCCGATTTTAAGGGATTCCTGATTGAAAGCACAGTTCTGAACAATCTGAAGGAAGAGATGGAAAATGTGGCGAGAGAACTGAAAAAGGCCATTCTTGAGTCAAGGCCTGTGATAATAAGGCATCACTGGGATGCTGATGGCGTGTGTGGTGGTGTTGCCTTAGAACTGGCACTTATCGATTACATTGATCAAATCCATCCAGATCCTGATGCGAAAAACTATCTTGTCAGAAGAAAGGTCTCAAGAGCACCCTTCTATGAGCTTGAGGATGTCGTAAAGGATTTGGACGAGAGCCTTGAGGACATGGTCAGATTCGGTGATAAGATCCCTCTTGTGGTACTTGTTGATAATGGGTCTGGTGTTGAGGATGTTGCAGCAATAGAGCAGATGCTCATATTTGGCTCTGATGTAATCACAGTTGATCATCACTTTCCGGATGAGGTGGTGGACAGGTATCTTCTCCACCATGTCAATCCTTACAGGGCTGGTGGTGACAGCAATTACACCTCAGGAATACTGTGCACAGAGATAGCGAGAATGATCACCGACAGAGATGTCAGGGTACTTCCCGCTGTCTCTGTTGTTGCAGACAGGGCTGAAGGGGAGGTTGAGAGGTATATCGAGATCTCAGGATTTGACAGGGAAATGCTCCGCGACATCGGTCTGGCTCTTGAGTTTGAGGGCTTCTATCTTAGATTCAGATCTGCGAGCCAGATAATTCATGAGATTCTCGGGTTTGGCAGGAAGGACAGGATGCAGAAGCTCGTAAGAGCTTTATCTTCTCAGGCAAAGAGGTCGATAGAGGAAAATGTCAAAACAGCAATGGATGGAGTCAAGGTGCAGATACTGCCGAATGGTATTGCCCTTGCAGCACTTGATGTTGAGAGCTATGCAAGAAAATTCACATTCCCGCCTCCAGGTAAGCTGACGGGAGAGGTGCATGACAGGCTCAAAAAGGATTACGACAGAATAGTCACGGTGGGCTACGGCCCTGATTTTGCTGTGATAAGGAGCGAGGGTGTGAACCTTGACATCCCGAGAATAGTGAAGGAATTGCAGGAGGAGATCAACGCAGGAGTTGATGGTGGCGGACATCTCGTTGTTGGAAGCCTGAAGTTCATACAGGCAAAAAGAAAAGAGGTTCTTGCGAGGCTTGCAGCCAAGATCGGGAGCATTGGGCAATAATTTTTAAACTGCTGTCACCTGCAGTCTATATCTCTCAGAAATGGCTTTATATCAATTACCGGTGTTCCGGTAACCGCATCCAGATATCTGACTGTCAGGATGTTATTATCAATGGAAAGAAGGTCAACAACAGCATATCCAACAGGATTCGGTCTTTCAGGAGATCTGGTTGAAAAAACTCCCCTCTCGTGTCTCTCACCAGGAGGTCTCGCTCTGAGAACATCTCTTCTTGACAGATGAAGCCAGTAAAGAACTATTATTTTATCAAACTCTTCCAGACCTTCGAGCCCCTCTGAAAACTCGTTGTACACCTCTATCCTTGATATGAGATCTCCAAACACTCCCTGCCTCGGAGCAAGTTCTCTGCTTGAGTACCCCTCGACAACCACACCTACGGGAATGAGGTCCATGTATCAGTATTGTGCCAGAGATATTTGCATTTTCCGGAGTGTTGGTACCGGTGGCTGTGTGGTGGAGGATTTTTATCTGGTAGATTTTGCGGCTTTCGATCTGCTATGCCAGAGACAGCCCATTTCAGCGTTTCTGGGTTTGATTTTTTGAGGACTGGAAACGTTACAGAAGTCTCAGTTTTGAGAATTGGAGGCTATGAGTGGGTCCGCCCGGATTCGAACCGGGGACCTCCTGCGTGTGAGGCAGGCGTCATGACCACTAGACCACGGACCCGCCGGTATTATACCGAAATCCCCAGAGAATAAGAATTTTATGATATGAGTCCCTACTTCAATCCGGTGGTTATCATGTCAGGCTCAAGAATTGAAAAACTCGGGATAGGTATCAGGCGGGTCTATCCCGAGGACTGTCAGCTCTGCATTTCAGGCTACACAGGCAGAAAGTGCAGATATCTCAAGAGGATCGGGAGGGAATATTACTGCGTGAAGGACGCTGTCAAGGAATTCGACAACAGACTGATCTTCTGATGGCAAATCTTTTTATCTTTCACACCGTAGCAGTTTCATGATCATACATCCCATCGATTACAGATACGGCACTTCTGAGATGAAGAGAATATGGAGCGAGGAGAGCAAAATCAGGAGAATGATATGGGTAGAGATCACACTTCTGAAAGTCCTGTCCGAGATGGGATACCTTTCCCGTGAGGATTACCTGATAGCCAAGAAGGGGTCAAGAAAGGTCACTCCTGAAAGGGTCAGGGAAATCGAGTCAGAGATCAGGCATGATGTGATGAGCCTTGTGAGGGCAGTATCGGAGGTATCCGGTAAAGCTGAGAGGTGGGTTCACTTCGGTGCAACTTCCAATGACATCACAGACACAGCAGTTGCAACCCAGCTGAGAGACTCTGTGAAAATTCTCGAATCAAAGCTTATCAGGCTTATTAAAGTGCTTTCAGAAAAGGCAGAAGAGCATAAGAGCACAGTATGCCTTGGCAGAACTCACGGACAGGCAGCCCTCCCTGTAACCTATGGCTTCAGATTTGCCATCTGGCTGTCCGAGGTTATCAGACATCTTGAAAGACTTCAGGAACTAAAAAAACGATTGCTTGTTGGACAGCTCAGCGGAGCGGTGGGGACGCAGGCAGCATACGGTGAAGAGGGCATTGAAATTGAAAGAAGGGTGATGGAGTATCTGAATCTGAAGCCGGCAGAAATCAGCAGCCAGATTGTGCCGAGAGATGCATACTGCGAGTACATCGAGTTTCTCGCCAATCTGGCGACAACTCTTGAAAAGATCGCCCTTAATGTGAGGCTCTGGCAGAGAAGCGAAACTCAGGAGGTTTTTGAGAGATTCGATACATCAAAGCAGGTTGGAAGCTCAACAATGCCTCACAAGAGAAACCCCATCGACAGCGAGCAGATATGCGGTATCGCAAGGGTTATCAGGGGATTTGTGGAGCCCCAGCACCAATCTTCAATACTCTGGGAGGAAAGAGATCTGACGAACTCCTCTGCTGAAAGAATCATTCTTGTCGAGACAACGGTTCTGTCTGACCACATCCTTGCAAAGGCAATAAGACTGATTGAAAATCTGGAAATTGATGCTGAAAAGGCCAAGGAGAATCTTGACAGGCATCTCGGTATAAATCTGAGCGAGGCTGTGATGATAGCGCTGACAAAGAAGGGCATCTCAAGGCAGAAAGCCCATGAGATGATGAGAAGAAGTGCAATGAGAGCGTACGAGTCAGGAAAAAGTCTTAAAGATGTCCTCGTGGCGGAGGGTGAGATTCTGGAGTATCTGAGTGCTGGTGAAATTGAGGAGCTGCTGAAGCCTGAAAGGTACCTTGGAACCGCCATTGAAAGGGTGGAGAGAATCGTAAAAAAGGCTGAGAGCATCATGGAAAGCTGGACGTAGTGTGTTGCTTTCATTTTTCTGGAAGGCAATCCCTTAGGGTTCTTGAAGCGTGATGCAGAAGTCCTCTTGCATGCCAGTCAAATGGGGAGTGGATTCATGGACAATCTTTATATAGGGTAATTACACAACCTCTCACCCAATCTCTCCCCTAACACACCTAATCCACAAACAA
>JALUWC010000030.1 GCA_027019885.1 Geoglobus sp. | reverse complement strand
GATATGGACGTGAATGGTAAAAAAGCAGTATTGACAGTTTTTGGTGTTTTATTTTTATCAATTTTGGTAAGCGCCCAAAGTGTGCCGTATTTTGAGATTATCTACTACCCTTCAAATCCGGCAGACGGACAGTTTGTTGAGGTTACAGTATACAACAATAACAATCTTGCAGGGTCTGTCAAATTTGTCTGGACGAAAGATGGAGCAAGTGTAAGAGAGGCTACGAAATCATTTTCAAGCTCAAATGCAGTAACAGACAGCAATCCAGTCTCTGCCGGATACTGGAAAGTGACTGCATATGTTTACGACAGACTTTCGCCTCCGCAGCTGATCAACACATCCTCTGTAAGCTTTGAAGTCTCATCTTCAACTGGAACTCCAACACCTACCCTCACTCCCACTCCCACTCCAGCATCCACGGCAACACCAGTTGGCGGAGCTTCAGGCGGGTCTGGAGGAGCATCGGGAGGCGGATCAGCCGGAGGATATGGTGGTGGAGGGGGTTCAGGCGGTTCGGCTGGGGAGAGTGTTACTTCACAGACGCCAACACCAACCCCCACAGCTAAACCCACTGAAACTCCATCCCCCACACCAGCTAAAACCGAGAAACCAGCTTTTACACCACAGCATCAGCCGGCATCAACACCCATACCAGCTCATACTCCGAATTTAAGCTCAACACCTACCCCAACTCCAACTGTCAAGCCATCCTCAACAGCTGAAACGGGAGGAAAAATTGAAAATAAAGGAAAGACCTCAGTTCCTGGATTTGAACTGCTTTCGGCATTTATTGGCGGTATATCCGCTCTGTTAATCATGAGAAAATACAGGTGACACCTTAAATACATTTTTCAGCAAAACATACACCATCACCACAAACGGGAAAGAGAAAAAGTATGGAATGTAGAGCAATGCCGGCATCTGAACAAAAGTCGGATGAAGCTGAAATTCCGCTCTTGTGAGCTGGAGATAGAAATAGGGGACAATCAGATAAATAAAAAACGAGTAAGCTCTGGAAAGTCTTGAATCAATGAAGCAGAGCAGTGAGTGGGTTAAAGCAAAGAGAAAAAGAGTCAGGCTGAAAACAAATCTGATTTCGGAGAATATCAGACCACCCCACGCCATATACATGAAAACTGATGAAATTACTAAATGAAGAGCCGAGTATATCAATGTTGCAACTGAAAAGCCCTGAACACTTTTGATATCAATTTTGAAGTGGAGAATGGGGAAAAGAAGTAAAGAACCTATCGTGATAACCGTAATTGGAACGTGGAGATATATTAACTTGTAACTCTCTCCAAGACTGCTTTCAGAGGGCATGACAGCAATCAGAATGGCTGTGATCAGAAAGAGCATGACAGCGATTTTGAGGTTCATGTCAGCAATTTCTCTGCTGTCTCTAAAATTTTTTGCTTTTTGGGAGCATCAGATTTACCCATCTAAAAATCTCTTTTTTCACATTACATGTTATTTCTCCCATCTTGAAACCGGTTGTTTTTAAAGGTCTTTCAGACTCAAACTAAAAAGCAGCATAATCCAATGAAAAAGGGTGAGATGGTTCACGATGTCACTTCGTGTTCATTTTTCGCTCTTTACAGCTGGCTTCAAATTTTGGTGGTAAAAAGGGAAGCAACAGTGCACAAAATTAAAAAAGCATTTGTGATACCTGTTTCCATGAATTACGAAAAAATTTATGAGGTCATAAAAGAGCATCACAGGTTTTATGCTGACTCATTACCAATGATTGCAAGTGAAAATATAACCAGCAAATTCGTCAGGAGGTGTTATGTTTCCGATCTCGGTCACAGATATGCTGAGGGGAAGGTGGGAGAGAGGTATTATCAGGGATGCACCTTTATCGATGAGATTGAGGAGATCGCTCTAAATCTCACAGAAGAGCTCTTCAATGCCGATCATGTCAACGTTCAGCCGATAAGCGGTGTTGTTGCGAACACAGCAGCCTTTTTCGCTCTTACAAATCCAGGAGACAGAGTAATGGCAATCTCTGTTCCATGTGGCGGGCACATAAGTCATGATACGGTATCATCAGCCGGGCTCAGAGGTCTTGAGGTGTCATACTATCCATTTGACAGTCAGGAATTTGACATAGACATTGATGCCACAAGAAAAATGGCTCTGAATGAAAAACCGAGGCTTTTCATTCTGGGATCCAGTCTGATACTCTTTCCTCAGCCAGTAAAGGAGATAAGAGATATTGCCGAAGAGGTTGGTGCGAGAGTCATGTATGATGCAAGTCACGTTCTGGGGCTTATAGCCGGAAAGAGATTCCAGGATCCCATAAAAGAGGGAGCAGATGTTATGACAGGTTCAACACACAAGACCTTCTTTGGCCCTCAGAGAGCAATCATTGTATCCAGAAAGGAAATAGCCGACAGAATAGACAGGGCTGTTTTTCCCGGAATCATAAGCAACCACCACCTCAACACCCTTGCAGGCTATGCCATAGCAGCCATGGAAATGAAGCTTTTTGGAGAGAGCTATGCGGATCAGGTAATACGCAATGCAAAAAGACTTGCAGAAAGAATGCACGAGCTTGGCATGTCAGTTGTGGGTGAGAATAGAGGATTCACAGAATCTCATCAGGTTGTTGCTGATGTTAGGAACTATGGTGGAGGATCAGCAGTTGCTGAAAAGCTCGAGAGGGCTGGTATAATCCTCAACAAAAACCTCCTACCCTGGGATAGCCTCAAGGACACAGAAAATCCATCGGGTATAAGGCTCGGCGTTCAGGAGCTCACAAGGCTCGGAATGAAGGAGGGGGAGATGGATGAGATAGCCGGGATAATACATGGGGTAGTATCTGGCTCTCTGACATACTCAAAAGCCAGAGAGAGAGTTAAAGAGCTGAGAAATGAGTTCAATACTGTAAAATTCACATTTCAGGAGCATCCTGCCTACGAGTTTTACGATCTCTGCTGAATCATTCAATACTCAGTGAGATGTGGCATAGGCACGTAAAAAATACCGAATGGTTAAATGGTCATTATTTTTCAGATTCAAAGTGCAGAAATTCTTAATTGGCTGGAGAACAACATCCCAAAACTTTTATATTCTGCTCTCCCTGAACAAACAGCATAAAGTTTAAATTCCCCTCATATTTCTGCCTTTAAGCAATTACAAAGATCTCTGTTGTGAGACCATGATGCTGGAAAAGTTGGTTGAGAGGAAGGAGCAGCTCGAAAAGGATCTCAGAGATTTTATCAAGAAGAGAGATGAGCTGAATGAAGAGTCCAGAATGTATGCTGAGAAGAGAAATGAGCTAAACAAAAGGACAAAGGAGCTTCTTGAAAAAGTTAGAGAGCTCAAGAAGGACAGAGACGAGCTAAACGCAAAAGCAAGGGAACTTAGGAATCAGAGGAGGGAACTCCACAAGAAGGTTGACGGACTTTACAAAGAGCTTGACAAGCTAAGGAGAAACATAGATAAAGGGGGAAGGCCGCTCGGCGAGATCGAAAAGGAAATAAGAAAACTTGAGTTCAGGCAGCAGACTGCAGTGATGACAATAGAAAAGGAAAGAACGCTTGTGGAAAGGATAGCAAAGCTTAAAAGAGAGCTTGAGGAGAGGAAGGAGCAGCTTGAGAAACACGAGGAGTTCAGAAGACTTATCTCTGAGATAAAGAAGTTCAAGGAAGCGGTTAGAGCTCTGACCGAGGAACTGAAAAAATATCAGGAATCTGCTGACAGGGTTCATGCGGAGATCATTGAGCTGCTAAAGGAAGTTGATGAGACGAGAAAGCAGGCAGATGAAATGCATGAGAATTTCCTGAATTCAAGGAAGGAAGCAGACAGATTCCATGCTGAAATAATAAAGACGAGGAAGGACATAAAGGATCTTGACAAGGTGATAAAGGCTCTGAAACTCAAGCAGAGCAAGAGCAAGGAGCAGAAGGAAAAGGAGGAGCTGATGAAAAAGGCGAGAGAGATATACGAGATGTTCAAGAAGGGAGAAAAACTCGAAACTGAAGATCTTCTTTTGTTGCAGAGGGCTGGCCTGATATAAATTTTTAATAACTTCTCATTCTGTGTTCCAGAATCTTTATCAATGCAAATGCAACTGCTGTCAGAACAGATATCTGCATTATCAGCTCTTCCTCAGGCGGCAGACCTTTTTTCATCGTTATTATGATACCGTTTGCGGTGCTCACAAATATGCAGGTTATGAGAACAGCAACAATCAAGCCACCAACCAGATAATAGGGCTGAGCTGGATTCTGGCTTCTGTGTTCTATGAAAACAGTTGACACAACGAATGAAACTGCAAAAACAAGGAAAGTGTATGCTGAAGGTATGTAGAGTTTGAAATTGACAAACAGCTCAAATATTCCCGTAAGCATGAAGTAGAGGAGTATCCCAGAGATAAATGCAATAACAAGATGTCTGTATGCCTTTCTCAAAAAC
>JALUWC010000029.1 GCA_027019885.1 Geoglobus sp. | reverse complement strand
TCCAAGGAATCATAAAGATGTTCCCTTTTACGGGGCATCGACTTAAAATTACCCTGAATTGCGGGGTGGATTACATGCTGATCTACATTCCTTTCAATCTCCATTTTCAGGAGTCTTCAATTCTGACGACCGTAGATTGGGTTATCTTCTGTCCTGAGATTTCCTTTCAATCTCCATTTTCAGGAGTCTTCAATTCTGACCTAAGTTAATCGAAGAGTTAGAATTAGTGATTCGTAGACCTTTCAATCTCCATTTTCAGGAGTCTTCAATTCTGACATAAGTATATTAGTTACGGGAGCTATAGCTGTAACTGCTCTTTCAATCTCCATTTTCAGGAGTCTTCAATTCTGACTGTAAAAAAAGGAGGGAAAAGGAAAATGACACTATACTTTCAATCTCCATTTTCAGGAGTCTTCAATTCTGACACAACAATGAAAATCGAAATTGGAAAGAAAATAGTCGTCTTTCAATCTCCATTTTCAGGAGTCTTCAATTCTGACCTGGATCTCTTCTCTGCTTTTACCCTGAAGGTTAAGTTCTTTCAATCTCCATTTTCAGGAGTCTTCAATTCTGACTGAACTGTGATAGATCAAAATCCTGATCAACTATAGCCCTTTCAATCTCCATTTTCAGGAGTCTTCAATTCTGACGTAACTCCTGAAACCTACAAATACATCAAAACTGTAACCTTTCAATCTCCATTTTCAGGAGTCTTCAATTCTGACAGTGCACAGATTCCACTTAACAACAGAGATGCCTTAACTTTCAATCTCCATTTTCAGGAGTCTTCAATTCTGACATACGTTCTCAGAGTAACATTAAAATCTCAGGTAAGACTTTCAATCTCCATTTTCAGGAGTCTTCAATTCTGACTCACAAATCCATTCATTACACAGTCGTGCCTGAAAACTTTCAATCTCCATTTTCAGGAGTCTTCAATTCTGACTTCTAATATTTTAAATACCGAAATCATAAGAAAATCCACTTTCAATCTCCATTTTCAGGAGTCTTCAATTCTGACAACACTAGTTACAGTTATTATAAGTTAAGAATAGTTCTCTTTCAATCTCCATTTTCAGGAGTCTTCAATTCTGACTTTCCTTTTTTTATCCATTCTAACGTTCAATTCACGTTCTTTCAATCTCCATTTTCAGGAGTCTTCAATTCTGACTGATCTTGAACGTAAAATCAGCGTATCAACTAAATTAGCTTTCAATCTCCATTTTCAGGAGTCTTCAATTCTGACGGAGATGATGAAATAATTAATAAAATTAAAACACACCCTTTCAATCTCCATTTTCAGGAGTCTTCAATTCTGACTAGATCTTAATGCATCTTCTAAGAGGTATGTGGATCTTTCAATCTCCATTTTCAGGAGTCTTCAATTCTGACTTTATGTATGTATTCATGACACTCTTCAAAGACGATCCTTTCAATCTCCATTTTCAGGAGTCTTCAATTCTGACAGTATTAGTCAAACTAAATGAATATCCAAGTGGTACTTTCAATCTCCATTTTCAGGAGTCTTCAATTCTGACCCCACTTATTATGGTGCTTGCAGAACACTTTTATACTATCTTTCAATCTCCATTTTCAGGAGTCTTCAATTCTGACTGATGATTGATGTATCTGGATCTGACAACTCATTTCCTTTCAATCTCCATTTTCAGGAGTCTTCAATTCTGACATATTGTTAAGAGCAAAGGCATAGATGTTATAATAATCTTTCAATCTCCATTTTCAGGAGTCTTCAATTCTGACGATGGGTGGGGGATGCCCTTGCAGAGGTGTGTTGATTCCTTTCAATCTCCATTTTCAGGAGTCTTCAATTCTGACAACTATGGGAAAGAGAGAATAAAGGCTCTTATTGAGGCCTTTCAATCTCCATTTTCAGGAGTCTTCAATTCTGACGTAATTCAACAAGTTTAGATATAACAGATAAGATTACTTTCAATCTCCATTTTCAGGAGTCTTCAATTCTGACGATAAGTGACAGTCTTGACTCAGACGATCCAAAGAACTTTCAATCTCCATTTTCAGGAGTCTTCAATTCTGACTTGGTGCAGTGGAGAGTTTGGTATAGTTGCAGGGTGTATCTTTCAATCTCCATTTTCAGGAGTCTTCAATTCTGACCGGGTGGTGTTACGATAGATGAATTGAAGAGCATAATAACTTTCAATCTCCATTTTCAGGAGTCTTCAATTCTGACTCTTCAGCAGAAAATGTATGGCTTGTGATGACTTCTTTCAATCTCCATTTTCAGGAGTCTTCAATTCTGACTCAACCGTGATATTGTAAACAAAGCCTCTGACGAATTACTTTCAATCTCCATTTTCAGGAGTCTTCAATTCTGACACTCCTCTTCAAATCCCTTGGAGACTTCGTTGGTAGACTTTCAATCTCCATTTTCAGGAGTCTTCAATTCTGACTTACACTTATCTTGTCCACAACTGTGCTGATCTTGTTCTTTCAATCTCCATTTTCAGGAGTCTTCAATTCTGACATTTCACTTTGTTGAACAGCAATAGATTCATAAATGACTTTCAATCTCCATTTTCAGGAGTCTTCAATTCTGACATTCTCTTGCTAAGGATATATATAATAAAATCCAAGCTTTCAATCTCCATTTTCAGGAGTCTTCAATTCTGACACGCAATTGGATTTCTGGTTAGCTCAGCAAACAGCGCTTTCAATCTCCATTTTCAGGAGTCTTCAATTCTGACAGAGCAGCTCAGAAACGCCCTCGGCCTTTCGGGGCAGGATCTTTCAATCTCCATTTTCAGGAGTCTTCAATTCTGACACAATATCAAAGATGTGCTGAGGGGTGAGATTTAAACTTTCAATCTCCATTTTCAGGAGTCTTCAATTCTGACCATGCCCATGCCCCTGTGACCGCCTTCCTTTCCAGAGCTTTCAATCTCCATTTTCAGGAGTCTTCAATTCTGACTCGGTCTCTTGTAATTAAAATCACGTTCTCTACAATATCTTTCAATCTCCATTTTCAGGAGTCTTCAATTCTGACAAATCTGGAGATACTATCGTATTAAAATCAGGTATTTACTTTCAATCTCCATTTTCAGGAGTCTTCAATTCTGACAGATAAACAAATCATTTGGGCTGTTTGAGAATGTTAACTTTCAATCTCCATTTTCAGGAGTCTTCAATTCTGACTGAAAGATGATGTTAAAATCCATGAAAGGCAAAAAGCTTTCAATCTCCATTTTCAGGAGTCTTCAATTCTGACAAGATATAGACATGTGGCAGCATAATCACATGGCCTTCTTTCAATCTCCATTTTCAGGAGTCTTCAATTCTGACAAGGAAAATTTTCAAAATTTGGAAGATTATATGCTATCTTTCAATCTCCATTTTCAGGAGTCTTCAATTCTGACTAAGCAAATTTTTGAATATCTTTTTTAACATCATAAAAATCTTTCAATCTCCATTTTCAGGAGTCTTCAATTCTGACATCAGGAGTTTTTGAATTTGTATAGGATGGCATTTCCCTTTCAATCTCCATTTTCAGGAGTCTTCAATTCTGACCTTTTGCTTTTTGTACGGTCTTTTTTCCTTCTATCAGCGCTTTCAATCTCCATTTTCAGGAGTCTTCAATTCTGACTTTAAAGGTTTTTATTTTGGAAATGGAGTATAATAAAGCTTTCAATCTCCATTTTCAGGAGTCTTCAATTCTGACCTATTCTATACCATCTCATCTATAATATTCTGTTATACTTTCAATCTCCATTTTCAGGAGTCTTCAATTCTGACTAATGAGAAAAAAATCATGAGAATAATAAACGGCATCTTTCAATCTCCATTTTCAGGAGTCTTCAATTCTGACTACATAGTCTGTGCCCAAGATGTTATTCAGTATTGGAGGCTTTCAATCTCCATTTTCAGGAGTCTTCAATTCTGACGGCTCTGAATGTGCCAACAGTATACTTTTTGAAGCCATCTTTCAATCTCCATTTTCAGGAGTCTTCAATTCTGACCCGTTCTATAATCTCTTAATTTTTAAAAATTTAAATTTAACTCACCGATTTTCCATCATGAGATTTGCATCCCTGAAAATGGTGGCATGCTTTAAAAAGGGATTCAAATCAGGTTGAGAGTGTTTCAGGAAAGTTCACATCTAAATGAGAGTTTTTTGGTTTTAAACCATCTAACCAACTCTCTTCAACACTTTTCTGGTGAAACAACCAGATTTGATGCTGTAATTTTGGTTAGAAAAATATTCTAATAATATTATTTAGTTAACTTATTTTGTACGATTCAAAGACTGCAGATCTATATGAACATCCAGTGCAGGTCACATTCTGGCTAATTTAGGATTTGGAGGTATATTCACAGAGATCTCAGAATGACATCTCTCAAGGAGCGATATGTAAAAATGGGCAGGGTTGTTGTTTGCTGCACCATGGCAAAATAGCTATCACTTGTGCAA
>JALUWC010000028.1 GCA_027019885.1 Geoglobus sp. | reverse complement strand
AACAGGGATAATATTTGGAGTTGCTGAAGTGCTGACAGGTTACTACATCTCTCCAACCTGGAAAACCGTCGTTCCTTTTATTCTGCTGATTTTGATAATAGCATTCAAGCCAACCGGGCTGTTTGGTGAGGAGGAGTGAAAATGGAGACCGGGAAAACAGCATTAAAAATAGAAAATAGATATGCTGCCATAATCACATTCATAGTCATCGCAGCAGTCTTCCCTTTAGTCGTTCCAAGTATATATATCCTTCACGTTCTCATCCTCGCCCATATTTTCGTGATATACGCAGCAAGCTGGGACATTTTAACGGGCTATACAGGACAGTTAGATTTGGGACATGCGATGTTCTTTGGACTGAGCGCTTACACAGTTGCAATAACAAACACAATGCTAAACATGCCTCTCATCATATCAGCAATCCTCGGCGTTCTGTCTGCATTCATACTCAGCTTTATTGTGGGCGTACCATGCCTGAGACTCAGAGGCCCCTATCTGGCAATAACGACATTTTCTTTTTCCTGGATTCTTTTTTTGCTGGCAAGCAGTGCCATGATATGGCTGAGCGGTGGGGAAGAGGGAGTTAGAGGTGTGAAAACGTTTGTTGTGGGATCTGTTCCAAACTACTACCTTTCCCTGATACTCATGCTCGTATGTGTCGGAATTCTGTACAGGATAGCAAGATCAGAGACCGGACTGATTCTCAAAGCAATAAAGGAAGACGAGGATGCAGCAATGGCGTGTGGTATAGACACAACCAAGTACAAGCTTCTCGCCTTTATTTTAAGCGGTATTTTTGCTGGAGTTGCGGGGGCTTTTTACGCTCAGTACATGAGAATCGTCACAGTTGATGTTGTCACTCTTGAGCTTTCAGCAGCTGCAATAACGTTTTCCCTTATCGGCGGAATAGGAACGATAGTTGGCCCTGCCTTAGGAGCCTACATTCTGACAATTCTGTTTGAGGGGTTTTCATGGCTTGCAGACTACAGAATTCTGATATACAATCTGATAATCATTGCATTCGTTCTGTTTCTGCCGGGTGGTTTGATGAGCATAAGGGAGATTCTGAGACCAGAGAGTGGCAATAATGCCGGAACAGAGGAGGTGCACTCCTGATGACAGATGACGCTTTTCTAAGAGTGAGTGACCTGAGCAAACATTTCAGAGGTTTGAAAGCCGTTGATGACGTGAACTTTGAAATGAAGAGAGGGGAGTTCATCGGCATAATAGGCCCCAACGGGGCTGGAAAGACAACACTTTTTAACCTCATAACAGGATTTCTGAAACCCACATCAGGCAGAATAGAGTTCAAGGGCAGAGACATAACAAATTTGAAGCCTCATGAGAGAGTGAAGCTTGGAATAGCCAGAACCTTTCAGGTCACGAAACCCTTCAAAAAGTTCAGCGTCGTTGAAAATGTTGTCATCTCAGCACTTGTAGCAAGAAAGCAGGGCAAAATCGAAGAACATGAGAGAGACTTCGCAATGAAAGCACTTGAGATGGTTGATCTCGCACATAGAGCGAACATTCTCGCTGAAAATCTTCCCCACGGTGAGGTCAGAAAGCTTGAAATCGCAAGGGCTCTTGCAACAAAGCCTGAGCTTCTCCTGCTTGATGAGCCTTTTTCAGGCCTGACAGGTGAAGAGGTGGAGTCGCTTCAGGAAGTAATAAAGAACATCCACCAAGAGGGGGCTTCAATCATTCTGATAGAGCATGTTTTGAAGGCCTGTATGGCTCTCTCCGGAAGAATAATCGTCCTGAATTACGGGAAGATAATCGCTGATGGCACGCCTCAGCAGGTGTGCATGGACAAGCAGGTTATTGAGGCATATCTGGGTAAAAGGGGGTTGGAGTTTGCTTCAGGTTAAGAATGTCACCGTCCATTACGGAAAGGCACTCGCAGTTGATAGCGTGAGCCTTGAAGTGAATGAAGGAGAATTTGTCGCTGTAATCGGGCCCAATGGGGCAGGAAAGACGACACTTTTCAAAACAATATCTTCCATAATAAAACCCACTTCAGGAGAGATTTACTTTGATGGAGTAAGAACAGATGTTCTTCCCCCACATGAGGTGGCAAAGCTGGGAATTGCCCACTGTCCTGAGAGAAGACGGCTTGCATACAGGATGACAGTCATGGAAAACCTTGAACTTGGAGCCTATTTGAGAAAGGATAGAGGTAGTATTGAAGAAGATTTGAGATTTGTTTTCGAGATGTTTCCCGTTCTGAAAGAGAGAAAAAATCAGAAAGCAGGAACCTTAAGCGGGGGAGAACAGCAGATGCTTGCAGTGGGTAGAGCCTTAATGTCAAATCCAAGACTGCTCATGATGGATGAACCGTCTGTTGGTTTGGCGCCACTCATGAAGGAAAAGATTTCCGAGGCAATAGAGACGATAAAAAAAGAGAGGAACGTTACAATTCTCATATCCGAGCAGGATGCAAGTCTGGTGTTATCCATATCAGACAGAGCCTATGTTATGGAAACAGGAAAGATAAAGATGCAAGGAAAGGGAAAAGAGCTTATAGATAACGATTACGTGAAAGTTACCTACCTTGGACTCTGATTCGAACTCGAAAAACTGACAAATTCCCAGAAAAGTCAAACCAAGGCACAAAGCATATAAATGAGCAATATTCAAATAATTAATCATAAATTTTCTGGAGGTGGAAAGGTGCCAATTCTGGAGAGGAATCTGACAAGAAGGGGCTTTATGAAAGGTGTTGCAGTGGGTGCAGCATCTTTAATGGCTGGGAGTTCAATTCTCGGGTGTGCACAGCGGACAGAAGAAAAGAAGCCACTGAAAATCGGTGCTCTCGTACCATTATCGGGCCCTTCATCTGAAGGTGGAAACAGGATGAAGAATGCTTTTGAGCTTGCAAAGACTGATATAAACAAAGCTGGAGGAATTCTTGGAAGACAGGTGGAAATTGCATACTACGACACAGCAGGGAACGCAGAGAAGGGAGTAACAGGAGTGAAGAAGCTTGTTGAAGAAGACAAGGTATTTGCCCTTGTTGGAGTTTACACGAGTGGTGTTGGACTGGCAATAGCAGATGTCGTGGCTGATTACGGTATTCCGCTTATGGTAACTGTTGCAGCATCACCAAAAATACCGCAGTTAGTTAGAGACAACCCTGAGAGGTACAAGTACATGTTCAGAACCGGAGCAGATGTTACTCATTTCACACTGAACACCGCTCCGTTCGTTACAGATATTGTGGGGGCAAAAACATACTACTATGTTGGAGAAGAGGCAATATGGTCAAAAGCCCTGGACAAGGTCTTTGAGAATTTTTTGAAGGACAAGGGTGTTGAGAAGGTTGGAAGTTCCTTTGTGCCAAGAGGAACACAGGAATTCAGTTCAATCATTGAGGAGATAAAAACCAAAAATCCTGATGTGGTTGTGTCAAGCACTGTCGCCGCTGAAGGTGTTCCATTCGCCAAACAGTATTATGATGCCAAGATCCCTGTGCCATTCATAGCAACTGCCGGAGTCCTGACATTTGAGGATGTTGTCAGAGAAATGGGAGAGAAGGGCAACTATGCATGCTTCATGAGCTGGTGCTGGGATGTTCCATTCACAGGTAAGACTCAGGACTTCTACAAGAGGTATAAGAAAGCTTATGGCTACGCTCCAACGGGTTATGAGGATGTCAGAAGCTATGACGGGATTACCGTATTTGCTCAGGCTACAAATAAGGCAGGAGACCTTGATTATGATAAAATAAAAAGTGCCCTTGAAAACAACAAGTTTGAAGGAGTTGCTGGCTATTATGAATTCGACGATGGGCATCAGGCAAAGTGGGGCGAGGGTTTGCTCACAGGAGTTATAGGCGAGTGGTATGATGGTAATGCCACAATACTCTGGCCTGCCAACGTGAAAACGGGAGATCTGAAGAAAGCACCCTGGTGGAGGATTTGATGGAGGTGGCTGATTGTCTGAAAAACCGTGGTTAAAGTTTTATCCATCACATATCTCTTTTTCTCTTCAATATCCTGAAAGACCTGTTTTTGAAAATCTGAGGATATCAGCGGAGAAATTCTCAGAAAGGGCTGGAATAATTTACAATGAGGCGGTATACACATATTCCGAACTCTGGGATTTATCATTAAGGATGGCAAATGCTCTCAAAAATATGGGCATAAAAAAAGGTGACAGAGTTGCTATTTACCTGCCAAACGTCCCGCAATTTGTTATTGCCTACTACGGAATTCTTGCAAGCGGTGCTGTTGGTGTGGCATGCAATGCAGCCTACAGAGAGAAAGAAATAGGGTACATGCTGAAGGACTCAGGAGCAAAGGCCATTGTTGTGCTTGACGATCTTCTGCCAGTTGTGAATGCTGTGAAGGGTGAAACAGAACTGGAGCACATCATTGTCACATCCAGAAGTGAGGCAGTGACAAAAATGTCTCAAGACTCAAATCTTGGGAATAACAGCATGGCAAAGCTCCTTTCTGAAAACAGGTCTGAGATGCC
>JALUWC010000027.1 GCA_027019885.1 Geoglobus sp. | reverse complement strand
CACCAGCGGATCGTGCTGCAGATGAACCACTCCCTTCGGCAGTCCCGTTGTCCCTGAGCTGTAAAGCCAGAATGCCATTGAGTCTTTGCTCATCCTGAGGGGAGTAAAGTCTCTGACCTCACCCTTTGCAAGCTTTCTCAGATCATTTTCATCAAAAACACCCCTAAGATACTTGGAATTTTCACATGCCTTCAATGCCCGATCATACTTGCTAAAAACTACTGCATACCTTGCCCTCGAATCTTCCAGATAATATCGGTAATCATCTATCCCGAGATATGTGTTGACCGGAATCGGAATCGCCCCGAGCTTTACCGCTCCATAAAAGGCCAAATAAAAATCAATGGAGTCAGGCAATATCAGCAAAACCCTGTCATCAAAGCACATCCCCTCGTTCTGAAATCCTACAGCGGTGCTGTCTGTAAGTTGTTTTAACTCCTCGAAGCTAACTTTCTCCTCATCCATTCCCATTTCTCTGCTTCCCACACAGATCAGCGCATCCTTTTTGCGGTATTTTTCAGCAGAAAGATCGACCATAATCTCGGCCAGATTCATCCTTTCCGGGATTTTGATACTTGTACTCTTATTTCCACCCAACATGCACTTTCCACCTTTCAGTGAATAATTCCAACCCCATAAAAGATTTATTAACCCGTAAACGACAAGAGACTAGTTACCACCATGCTACCTTACCCCTTCATAGAATGTCCTTAATTTCATGGAAGGTTTTGATCACATGGTCTGCGTGCTCGCTTTCTTCTCCCTTCACAGCATAATGAATGGTTTTGAATCCGTACTTCTTAGCCATTTCTATGTCCTTGACAGGATGGTCGCCTATCATGTAGGTATTTTTCACGTCAATTCCGCTTTTCTCAAGATCTTCCTTCAGTTTCAGGTAAAGGCTCCCATCCTCCTTTGAAACCCCCTTAAATGCGCTGTCTATCTCCCCATTTTCTCTTATCACTCCTGATGGAGAATAGATGTTTGAAAAGAAGTGCCTGAGGTTGTAATTGTTCAGAAAATTCACTATCACATTCAGCGCACCCATATCCGAAACGACATCGATTCTGTATCCCTTTGATTTTAAATGCTTCAGAGCGTCATAAATTCCATCTGCTGGCTTTAAAAGCTTCTGCTCAACCTCGTAGTATTTTTTTATGAGACAGGAATTGCTCTCGAGAACTTTTTCCTCAACCTCACGCCTCCCTTTCTCATGGAGTCTTCTGAAATCTCCGTATTTTTCAATCAACTCTCTGTAAAGCTTTACCTTCTCGTCTATAACGCCCGATCTGTCTTTTTCCTCCTCAATAAAAACAGCAGCCATCCAGTACTCAACCCTTCTGTTGGTTGAATCCATAATGCATTGACCGAAGTCAAATCCAGCCCACCTCATTTTTTCACCAAAATGAAAAAGAATTGCTATGGAGTCCACTCGAATTCAAACTCGTTCCACCTCTCCTTCAATTTTTGTATGACCTCTCTGTCAAGTTCGATCACGGTTGGCTTCTTTTTCCATTCGTAAGGTGTTGTGGCATCAATAAGAATTCTTGAGACTATGTGTCTGTGATCGTAGTAGTCTGCATATGCTGGCAGTGATGGGTCGAGAGGCGTGGAGCGGCCTTTCTTTATCATCTCGGTGTCCTCAACCGGATTGTATCTCACAGATAAAGCCCACCAAACTCTCGGTAAATCATCTGCCCTGATGTCCTCATCAACCACTATAACCCCCTTAACCCCGTAGTTTCCGAGAACTGTGGCAAAGACAGCGAGCCCTGCATGTCTTCCATGCCCAGGATAAAGCTGCTTTATCGAAACGATAACCCAGAATCTTCCCGTGCTTTCAGGTGGGATGTAAACCGACTGGATACCCGGAACACCCATTCTTTGTAACTGCGTCCAGAGTTCAGCCGTTCTGTTTATTGACTGAACCATGTGTGTATCCGTTACAGGCCTACCAACAGTTGTTGTCCAGAATATTGGGCTGTCTCTGTAAAATATTCTCTTCACTTCCAGCCACGGCTTTGGAAACTCCTCCTGAGCTTTGCCTGAGTAGTATCCAGTGTATTCACCAAAAGGTCCCTCTGCTCTGAAGTTCTCCGGATCCACAAATCCCTCAACCGCAATCTCTGCATTTGCCGGTATCGGCAACCCTGTGAGATCACTTTCTATCACCTCAACAGCCTTACCCTGCAATGCACCGATAACCTCATACTCGCTTGTTCCATATGGAACCAAGGTGCTTCCAACAAGGAAGCCGAGGGGTGAACCACCTATGACAGCGACAGCAGGCATTGGCCTGCCGAGTTCCCTGTATTTGTTCAGCATAACTTCAGCATCCTTGCCTTTAAGCAGTTGCAGTCCCAAACTTTTCCCATCAAGCATCTGCATTCTGTAAACTCCGAGATTCACATATCCAGTTTCAGGATCCCTTGTTATCAGATAGGCTGTTGTTCCGAAATATCTGCCGCCATCTTCAGGATAAAGCTGGGGAACAGGGAATTTTGCAAGGTCAACATCCTCACCTTCCATCCTGTTTTCAAGAACTGGCCCATCACTGACTTTTTTCGGTTTTATCAGTCCTGGGCTCTCTGTAACCCTCTTCATCCACTCATGTGCTATATCTACAGTGCCTGAATTTCTATCCATCCCCAGGGCTATTGCAACTCTGGATGGTTTTGTGTAGGCGCTTGTTAGAACTGCTGTGCTGTAACCCTTAACATTTTCAAAGAGAAGAGCCGGGCCACTTCTTTCTTCATTCAGCTTTGCAATATGGGCAAGTTCCAGATACCAGTCCACCTGAGCTTTAATCCTTTTGAGCTCTCTCTCAGATTCACAGATTTCTATAAATTCTCTAAGGTCATTGGGTATCCTGAAATCGAAATGAGAATGCTCATTGCTTATATTTAGCAGTGATCCACATTTCGGACATGTTTCGATTGGTTCCTTATCCTCCTCACCCTCCCATCTGAAGCCACAAACACTGCATACTCCCATTTCCCATCCACCTCTCCAAACAACTCTGATTTTTGAATTGCAGCAAACACTCATAAAACTATGTCAAGATTTAAGCTTTAAAATTGAAAATCAAAGAAGTTACACGTCTGTTTTCAAGTAACTAAAAACTCTTTTGGATAAGATTTAAGTAATGCTTTTGGCTTTAATATCAGATGTGGAAAGTACAGGGCACAATTCGTCAAGGCTGACTGAAATTCTAAAAATGCTCGGTATGAGGGACACAGAGGCTGTTGTGTATCTGATATTGCTCAGGAAGCCTGGCATATCCGTAAGTGATCTCTCCAAGGAAACAAAACTTACAAGGCAGAGGGTTTATGACATTCTTGAGAATCTCGGCGAGAAGGGATTGGTTTATGTTTCAACACAGAGACCAAGAAAGTTTTTTGCTGTTTCACCAGAAGTGGCGACTTCCATTCTTGTCAGAGAGACAGAAAAAAGGCTTTTTGACCTCTTAAGGCTCAGAGAGGAATTCATCCACATTGTCAGATCAGCCGGATACGGCAGGAGTGTGTCCAATCACATTTCCTATGAGGTAACTGGCAGAAGAGCACTTGTTGGGGCTGTGAAGGATATAATAAGCAGATGCAGGAAAGATCTCACAATTGCAGCAACAAAAAACGAGACGATGAGGATAGTTTATGAATACAAATCTGAAATCCTTGAAGCAGTGGAAAGAGGCGTGGACATCTACCTGATTACCAATCTAAGTGAAATCCCGAGCGATATTCTCGATTTTCTCTCGAAAATAGCATCAATTCAGAATTTTGAACTATCTGCAAGAATCTACGTCAGAGATGGTGAAGAGACGATAATAATGCCCTCTGAGGGGAGTTTAAAGGAGAGAAGATGGTATGACGAGGGTGTTGTTCTCAATAACAGGGACATCTCTTCTGCACTGAAAAGAATCATTTTATCACACTTTGACCACCCATAACAACTGATCTTAACGATAACTTTAATTTCAGGTACCATTTTTAAAATTGAGGCGATTCAAGGGCTTTTTTCAATCAAAAGATTTGACAAACTGTTTTGTATTTCTTAACAATTTATAATTCGGAATTTTAAATCAGTGAGGTGATGAGATGAGCGGTTTTCCTGACCCGTTAGAGATTGAAACGCCTGAAGAAATGGAAGGATGGAAGGAGATGTATCCTCCGCATTACATATTCAGTGAGGAAAGAGCAGAATGGGAGAGAAGGCAGTTCTGGTATCTTGACAAAATACATGCACCTGATCCAATGTATCCATGGGATCTTATATTTCACGAAGCATGGCAGATTGCTCTTGCTCAGCTAAACACAAGGGTTTTCTGCATTCCTCCAGCTCAGGGTGTTGCACAGAGAATAGTGGGGTGCTACTTTTACATCTGCGCGGTTGAGCCGCCAAGTGATGAAACAATTCAGAAGAAGGCTGAACTCTTTCAGAAGAGAGCTTTTTATGTGTTCGAAAACTATGAAAAGGGA